>JACPYL010000008.1:300000-570181 GCA_016196065.1 Acidobacteriota bacterium
CTACGGGCGCCGCACACCACTCATGGCCAACGTGGTGTTTTTTTCAGTCGTGGAGTTGCTCTGCGGATTCGCTCCCAACTACACCGTGTTCCTGATCCTCCGGGCGATCTACGGTATCGGCATGGGGGGAGAATGGGGCGTCGGGGCGTCGCTGGCGATGGAGAGTGTCCCTGCAAAATGGCGCGGCACAATTTCCGGGATCGTGCAGTCCGGATATTCCTGCGGTTATCTACTAGCCGCGGTGGCCGCGAAAGTCATCCTGCCGATGTGGGGATGGCGGGCGATGTTCTGGGCGGGCGGCCTGCCCGCACTCCTGGCTTTCTACATTCGCTTCAAGGTGACGGAGTCGGAAGCGTGGAAGCAGCATCGGATGCCGGGCTTTCGCGCGATTGTCAGTACAGCGGCAGCAAATTGGAAACTGTTCCTGTACATGGTCGGCATGATGAGTTGCATGCATTTTCTGTCCCATGGAACGCAGGATTTGTATCCCCACTTCCTGAAATCGGTGCATGGCTTCTCCACGTCGACCGTGGCGAACATCGCGATCATCTACAACCTCGGATCGCTGCTCGGAGCGCTCACCTTCGGACAACTCTCGGAGCATATCGGGCGACGAAAGAGCCTGATCAGCGCGGCGCTGCTTTCTTTGTGTGTGATCCCACTGTGGGCTTTTGGCAACAAGTTGACGGCGTTGGCAGTGGGCGCGTTTCTGATGCAGGTGGGAGTGCAGGGTGCGTGGGGAATCATCCCAGCCCATCTGAACGAACTGTCTCCGGCGGCGGTTCGCGGGCTGATTCCGGGATTGGCGTACCAACTGGGAATTCTGGTGGCTTCGCCCGTCAACAGTATTGAATACGCATTGCGCGATCACTTCGGATACTCACGGGCGCTGGCTGGCTTCGAGATTGCGAACATCATCCTGCTTACGGTCGTGGTCGCTCTCGGGCCAGAAAAGAAAGGCAGGGACTTTCTTGCAGGACCAGACCGCACCGGACCTTAGACCCCAGACCCTTTCGGGCCTTCGGACCAAGTCAACTGTTTCATTCGGAGGGCACGAGATCACACAGGGAAAGGCCTTGCGGTTGCGCTGTCAAGCAACTGCGCCAGGAGCGGCACGCCTTCAACCGATCTTGCCGGCACCAGGTGTCGCACTCTTCACTTTTTTGTGTTCGAACGTTACTGCCAGGGCCAGCATCACACCGATGAGGCCGAACGCTGCCAAAGCTACTAAAGCGATGATCAGGATGGGCATATGACCCTCCTACTTTCGCATTCTGACCACCGCTGCAAGTCGACGCCGTGACCGCTATCACTGGTTGGTGTGACAGACCGAATTCCCATTCCTGCTCTCGATGAAACCAAGATTCATGTTGCGCCGCAGACGCGCTCCGAAACACTGCTAGATTGGTTTTCAGACGACGGGAACATACCCGCGTGATCCCTTGAAGGAGCTTGGCGTCATGCGCATCGCAGTGGTTGGATCTGGTTATGTAGGGTTGGTTACAGGGACATGTTTTGCAGAACTCGGGCACGAAGTTGTGCTGGTCGACAATGATGAGAACAAACTGGCGGAACTTCGGGCCGGCAAGGTTCCCATTCATGAGCGCTTCCTGAATGAAATGTTGGCGCGGCTGCGCGGCCATCGCATGCGATTCTCAGGCGATCTGGAAAACGCGGTGCGGGAGTGCGACGCGATCTTCATCGCGGTCGGAACCCCTCCCACTGACCGGGGAGATGCGGACATGTCGTACGTCGAATCGGTGGCGCGTGAAATCGCGGGCGCGGTGGACAGCTACAAGGTAGTGGTCGAAAAGAGTACGGTGCCGGTATACACCAGCCAATGGATCCGCACCGTCATCATCCGCAACGGAGCGAGCGCGGCCTCGTTTGATATTGCTTCCAATCCTGAATTCCTGCGCGAAGGAACGGCGGTCAGCGATTTTCTCTACCCTGACCGCATCGTGGTGGGAGTGGAGAACGAACGCTGCGCCGCCGTACTGCGGCAGATTTATGAACCGCTGACGAGTGGCGAATATTACCGTCGCGCGGATGCGATCCCGTGCCCGAACGGTGCTGCGAACCCGCCCCGTCTGATCCTCACGAGCACGCGCAGCGCGGAATTGATTAAGCATGCTTCGAATGCATTCCTAGCCATGAAGATTTCTTTCATCAATGCGGTGGCGTCAATCTGCGAATCGGTGGGAGCGAATGTCCAGCAGGTATGCGATGGGGTAGGCGCAGATTCACGGATTGGGCCAGGCTTTCTGAAGCCAGGGATCGGCTACGGAGGATCGTGTTTCCCCAAAGACTTGCTGGCCTTCCGCGCAGTCGCGAAGGAATGTGGATACGATTTCCGGTTGCTCGACGAAGTCATCCGTATCAACGAAGACCAGCGCCATCGCTTCTTACGCAAGGTCCGCAGCGTGCTTTGGACATTGCGGGGCAAGCGTTTGGGAGTGCTCGGCCTCGCATTCAAAGGGGGTACGGACGACATCCGCGAATCGCCCGGCCTGGCGCTGGTCCAGGAACTGCTCCACGAGGGCTGCCACATTTGCGCCTACGACCCCGCGGCCATGGAGCGCGCCAGGGAGATTCTGCCGTCGAGCGTCGAATATGCGGACGGACCGTATGCGGCTGCGGCACACGCGGATGCGTTGCTGATCCTGACGGATTGGGAAGAATTTGCAGCGCTGGATCTAGTCCGCCTGCGAAAGCAGTTGAAATATCCCATTATTCTTGACGGGCGGAACTTGTATGATACTCAAAGCATGTCGGCGCATGGTTTTTCGTATTACAGCGTGGGCCGCCCGGCGGCGTTGACGGAAGAGGCGGCGGTTGCGGCCGAACCGGCAAGAAGGCAGGTTTCCTGAACTCATGAAAACGCGGGCTCTGGTCACGGGAGGAGCAGGCTTCCTCGGTTCACATCTCTGTGATGCTTTGCTGGGAGACGGCTACTCCGTCATCGCCGTCGACAACCTGTTGACAGGACGGCTTTCCAATCTCGAACACCTGCGAAATGAATCTCGTTTCGAATTCCTTGAACAGGATGTTTGCAGTCCGATCGAGAGTGGCACGGTCGATTACGTATTTCACTTTGCCAGCCCCGCTAGCCCGGTGGAATAGCTGTGCACGGAATTGCGACTCTGCGAGTAGGGTCTTACGGCACGTTTGAAGCGCTGGAACTGGCGAAGCGCTACGACGCTCGATTTGTCATGGCTTCTACTTCGGAGTGTTACGGTGACCCGCTGGAACATCCTCAAACCGAAAACTATTGGGGACACGTCAATCCAGTTGGGCCGCGGTCAGTTTATGACGAGGCCAAGCGCTTCTCCGAAGCCGTCACCATGGCGTATCACCGTTATCACAAGGTAAATACCTGCATCCCGCGAATTTTCAACACCTATGGACCTCGTATGCAGATCAACGATGGCCGGGTGATTCCCAACTTTATGGCACAGGCACTGCGGGGTGAGAAATTAACCGTCTATGGCGATGGCAGTCAGACGCGGAGTTTCTGCTACGTGAGTGACGAGATTGAAGGACTGGTGCGCCTGTCGCGATCTTCGGAACACCTGCCGGTAAATATCGGAAATCCCCACGAGTTCACCATCCTGGAATGTGCGCGGCAAATCATTGACGTCAGCGATTCGGCGAGCAAGATTCAATTGGAACCATTGCCGCTCGATGATCCGAAGCAACGATGTCCGGATATTTCCAAGGCGCGGCGATTGCTGGGCTGGGAACCGAAAGTAGATCTGGCGCAGGGGCTGAAGTTGTCGCTGGCCTATTTTCGTAAGGAAGTACAACTGACCAGCGGTGCCGTGCGCTAGCGCGGCATCTCATCGAGAGTGGGACCGGCAGCGAGTTGCGCCAGGAGGCGCAGGATTTCTTCGCGTTCGGCCTCACTGTCAAACGTGAAGCGCACGCCCATTCCAAATCCAGGATGAACAGCCTGTACCTGACCCCGAATCTTCAGTTTCATGTCCGCCGTGCGAACCACGATCTCAACGGAAGGCTGGCCGGAAAGAGGGGACGGCATCTCCACGTAACAGCCGCCTTCGCTTACGTCAGACAATGTGCAGCGCATCGGTACGCTGCTGCCCGCGCGGTAGAGTTCCGCGCCCAGCTTACAGGCGAAGCGGCGCTCGCCACGACGATTCCCAGCTAGTCCGGGCTTGTTTGCTTCCGGCCGTGGTTGCGAACCTTGGGGCGTGACGGGACGCGCAGGCGGTGCATCCTTGTCTGGAGCGGACCGAAAACTATTCTGCAGGAGCCACTCGTGCATGAGCCGGCGCGAGGACTGGGGAACATCCACGAAGCGGATTCCGGTACGGCCCGCCGCATCCTGCCAGGCCACTTCTCCGGAGAGGCGTACCGGTTTCTGTTGTCCGGGAAGAGCAAACTGAAAATACACTTTACCGGCGGGAGGCAGAGGATCTCCGCTCCGCAATGAGGTACCGCCATCGCTGAGATCCACGATGGTTCCACTGCCATCTTCCTTGCCTGGATAGGCAACCGTGGTCGGTGAATTCAGCGGAATGCGAGGGCCGCGTCGCCGCTCGCGACGCATCAAGCCTCGGGCCGCGCGCAGGCTGAGCCGAATCCGATCGATGGAGAGTGGCCGGTAGAGAACAAAATTTGCGCCCAGTCCAAAAAGTGGGCGAGCGCTGAAGTCCGCGTCGAGGATCGCGATGAGAAGCGTCTTCCGACTCTTGGTATGAGTCTGGCGCAGCTTGGCCACAAATTCTTCAGAGCTCTGGTCAGCCCGATAGTCAAGGATGACTGCGTCGAACGTGTCTTTATGCAGGCGTTCCAGTCCGCGGGAAATGGAGGGCGTGTGCTCCGCCGCAATGTCCATTTCCGTGAGTACGGTGCTCAGCAAGTTTGCCGAGTCCTGGTCCGGACACACCACAAGAACGCGCAAATCCATGATGTCAGCATCCTAGGGGGCACGCGGAGGTAACGACAAGTTACCTGTGTCATGAGGAAACTTTCGTCATCTGGACTTTCTTACCGCCGGGTCTAAGCTGACCGTATGTGCAACCCCCGCTTGCACGTCGATCTCAACCCCAGGAACTCCTAACATGGCAACCAAGACCGGCAATTGGATGATGGCAGTTGGCGCACTCATCGTGTTTATGGGTTTGTGCTTCCTGCCTGCAGCGTTCGGGCCCGATGCAGACCGAACCATGCTGGGCGCCGGATTCGTGGTCGTATCCATGGGATTGCTGACGATATCGTCGGGATTCTATGTCAAGGCGCGGAACATGGAAGGCCCCGCGGAACCGGCGAGCGGGTCGGCGAATGCCAAGCGAACGCGCGGGAAAGCGATTTGCGATCAGTGTGGCGAGGATGAACCCGTCATCCAGTGCCGGGTGCATCAGCTGCATTTGTGTGCCAACTGCTTAAGCGCACACTACGACTTCCGCTCGTGTGCGTATGTCCCGAGTACAAGGCGCGGCGTAACGGCCAAAGCGCATGCGGCCGGTTCCTCACAGACCAGCAACGCCTAAACTTTTGTAACCTCCTGCCGATTACATCTCCAAAGGACAGTGTGCGAAGGTGCGGTGTACCCCGGTACTTTGACCGATGCCCCATTGGTCCCTACCATCACCGTAGTTATCCCCCATGTTGAGAGCGGTCCGAAAGGATTGCGCTTGGCGTGGGCGAAATTCTATTTGCAGACAACGAGTGAGAAAGCGGCTTCGGCAACGCTTATGAAAAGCCTGCGAACCAATCGATCGCGTCGGACCAGTGGCTTCAGTCTGCTGGAAATGGCCATGGTGCTGGCGCTGATAATCATCATGGCTACCATTTCGTTCATGAGTCTGCAACCGATGTTACGGCAGCAGCGCCTGAACAATTCTTACAACCTGGTGCTGGGCGCAATGCGACAGGCGCGGGATAACTCGGTCGCGCAGCGCACTTCCTACGTAGTCATCCTGGACAGTTCGACCTTGCCGCACAAGATTACGGTCTCGCCCACGTTTTCAGGTCCGCAGGGGATTCAGAGTACGGTCACCTATACCTTTCCGAGCGATGTGCAGTTCAAGGCGGAAGCGGGCATTCCGACTGCCGCCAACAAAACGCCGGATGGTTTTGGAACCGGGGCGCAGGCGATTGATTTCGGATACACGGGCCAGGGAGCGGGTGTAGGCGGTCAGAATCGAATTTATTTTTGTCCGGACGGTTCCGCGCAGGACGCAGCCGGCGGTGTAGGCCAGTGCTCGGGCAATCTCAACGGTGGCGTGGTCTATATTTCGCGCCCCGGAGAGTTAATGAGTTCACGCGCGATCACGGTGTGGGGAGGGACGGGTCGCATGCGCGGGTGGCGACTCTATCCCGGTGGAGGAGGTCCAACATGGCAACGACAGTAGAAGTGGAAAACAAGCCGGCAGCCGAGGTTCGCAGATCGCAAAGCGGATTTTCGCTGCTCGAAGTGGTCATCTCCATGGCAATTCTCACCATCGGGCTGGTCAGTCTCTTGGGCGTGTTCGGCATTGCGATGGCGGCGACGCAGGACTCACAGCAAGACATGATCGCGAAGCAACTGGCCAACGAAGCGGTCGAGAGTATTGTCACTGCGCGCAATACCGCCCAATTGCAATGGAGCGATATCCAGAACGTGTCCGATGGCGGCATCTTTCTGAATAATTATCAGCAGATGTTCGTGGCCGGCGCGGACGGCGTGCTGGGAACGGCAGACGACATCTCGGGTGGCGTCTATCAGAAACTTACCGAACCGGGCCCGGACGGAATCTACGGGACCTCGGATGACATCAAGCTTCCCCTGTCGAACTACCAGCGCAAGATTGAGATTCAGCCAGTGACGGACGCAAGTGGAAACGTCGTGGCCTCGCTGCGCGCTGTCAACGTGACGATCCAGTACAACACACCGCGGTTGCAGTCTTCGAAGACGTATGTACTGACATCGTTTGTTTCGCAGTTCCGGTAATAAGGGGGAATATGCAACGCCGAGTCAAGATCCGCAACCAAGGTTTCACCTTGCTGGAAATGATGATCGCGATGGCACTGGGAGCCGTTGTGCTGGCCGCGGCGGTGGAGATGTTCAGCAAGAGCCTGGGCGCCACGTGGCTGGTTTCACAGCGCGCGGAAATGCAACAGGACTTTCGCGCTGCCGCCAACATGCTGACCAAGGACGCCAGCATGGCGGGCTCGGGCATGGGCAACAACGTCCAAGTCGCATTGCCCTCGGGCAACGGCGTGCAAGTTCCTGTGTACGGCTGTGACCAGACGCCGAAGTGCTACATCAACGGCAGCGCGGTGGCGTATCCGACGCAGGTCGTCGGTGGCGTCAATGTCCCTTACATGTATGGATTGATGCCGGGATCGCAGTTCGGCCCCATCATCAATGCGGCAGCCGGAGCAACCGACGTACTCACGGTCGTGAATGCGGACACAAATTTTCTACTCAGTTGCTATTCGGTGAGCGTGACCAGTGCCACGGTGGTGAAGTTTACTTTGAATAATCCCTTGCCCGTCACTTGCATTGTGCCAGCACCGTTGACAGCGCCACAGGCCATCAACGATCCAGTCATGGGTCTGACGCCGGGCGACCTGGTGCAGTTTCAAGTCACGATCGGGGCGGGAGCGGGAGCAACCAGTTCCACAGTGGTGGGAGAAGTAACGAACGTTACGCAAACTTCCGCCAATACCTGGGACGTCGCGTTTGCGGCGGGTGATCCGCTGCGCATGAATCAGCCTACCGCCGCCGCTGGCAGCATCAAGCAGATCGTAGGCGGCGCCGGATCCGGCACACGTATCAACGTGATTTCGTACTACATCGACAACAGCATCGTTCCTCCCCGCTTGATGCGGCAGACGAGCGGACACTCACCCATTCCGGTGGCAGAGAACGTCGTCTTCCTGCAATTCAGCTACGACCTCTACAACTTCAATACCGGGGCCGTATTAACCGAACAGGCAGACGGCGGTAAGTCGCAGAACCTAACTCCCAACCAGATCACGAAGATCAATATCATGCACATGAGCATCAACAGCACGCTCCAGGGAAGCGGCGGCTATCAGGGTCTGGATCTTCAGACCTCGGTAAGCGCACGCGATCTGACATTCAAGAACGACTATCCCCTGTCGTCGCCGTAGAGCGAGAACCGCCCCCAGGGAAGTTGGCGTGGCCAATTCATGCGCGGAAATATCAGGAGTTCAACGATGAGAAGCACGAAACTTCATTCACGAGGATTCACGCTGATTGCAAGTTTGCTGTTGTTGCTGCTCTTGTCGGGCATTGCCATCGGTCTGATGATGATGGTCAATACCGAAGGCAAGGTGGGCGGAGTTGACTTGCAGAACAACGTCGCGTACCACAACGCCGAGGGCGGCATCGAGAAGATGACGTCGGACCTGGCGGCCACCTTCCGGTCCGCGCAGTCGCCGCAGCCCAGTGATATTTGCGCGTTGAGCGCCTTGCAGCCAACGATCGCGGGAGTGACCTGGAAGGACTATCAGGTACAACCGGCGTCGGGTTGCTCCGCGGCTCTGACCAACCAGTATGGACAGATTCAGTCGGGACCGAACCAGGGCTTGTGGGCACAGATCATTCCGGTAACGATGCTGGCGACCGCCGCACAAGCGGGCGGACAAGAAGTCAGCATGATGCGCAACGCACAAGTCGCGCTCATCCCGGTATTTCAGTTTGGCGTTTTCTCCGAGAGCGACCTGTCCTTCTTCAGCGGTCCGAACTTTGATTTTGCGGGACGCGTCCACACCAATAACGATTTGTATCCCGAAGTTGGCAACGGCAGCACGCTGACGTTTCACGACAAAGTGACTGTCTTCGGCAACGTAGTGCGAGCGCAGCTGGCGAACGGGTTTCCGACCAACGCGAACTATGCGGGTACGGTGCTGATGCCGACCGCAGCCCAGGGTTGCGACGCCGGCAGGCCAGCTTGCCGGGCACTCAGCTTGACGGAAGGCAGCGTGACTGGCGCGGGAGGCAATCCGCCGCAATCGGGGAACAACACCGGCTGGCCGACGGTTTCGCTGAGCAACTACAACTCGGAAATCGTAAACGGCAACTTCGGCATCACGCCTCCGGGCGGCACGGGTGCTAAGAACCTGCAACTTCCGTTTGTGAACGGAACCGCGCAACCTTTCGAAATCATTCGCCGTCCGCGAGCCGGTGATTCTTCAGGACTCGCATCATCGCGCGAATACAACATGGCGCAGATTCATGTGTTGCTCTCCGACGATCCCGCGGACCTTCCAGGGGGCGGCGGCGATGCGGAGAACGTGCGCCTGGCCAACGTGCCGGGCAGCAACCAGTTTGGCATCGCGGCATCCTATCCCGCGGGCTTGCCTGGATTGGCGGTGGGGGCGAGTTACAACACTTATTTCGCAAGCGGTTCCACGGCGATCCCGGATAACTCGACTTGCACGGCAGCCTCGCCGGGTGGACCGACGTGTCCGCCTCTGAACACGACCGCCGCTGCGACACCGTTGTTGTTCGACTGGCCTTTGGCTCCGGCTAATCCTGCTCCTGGAGCGCAGACACTGGTTCCTGCGGGAGCGCCTAATGTGTTTGCGGGCGGTGCGCCTGCACCGGTCGTCACACTTTGCCCTCCGGGAAACTTGAACGTCGCGCCACCGGCTGGATGCCCGGTTACCAACCCACCGTATCCGTACGAAGTCACAGCGAACCTGGACAAGGCTGCAACTTGGAACATGTTGGACGGCTACCTGCGCGTGGAATACAAAGATGCTGCCGGCGCATGGCACGCGGTAACGAACGAATGGTTGCGGCTGGGCTTTGCAAGAGGCCCGCTGCCTCCGACCGCTCCGGGAGCGAACCCGGTGCATCCAACCGCAATTCTGCTTCTGCAAGCGCCAGCGGATCGCAATGGCGATGGTGCCATCGATGCCGATGGCCTGGCCCCGGTCTGCACGAAAACGAACGCCCCGACGGTGCCGACCAAGTGCATTCAATGGAATTATGGGCGTCCGCCTGAGGTCATTAAAGAAACCAACAGCACCAGCCCGTACGTCGAACTCACCAACGGCGGCGCGAACACCGGGATCACTAGGAACAACTGGTATCCAATCAACCTTTACGATACCCGTGAAGGCGAACCGCGCGACGTGGCGGCGGGCAACAACTCGTGCTCTGCGGCGGGCGTGCTCAATGCCGTTGAAATCGATACCGGCAACCTGAAGAGATGGCTCTGGGGAGCGATTGGAGCAAGCGGCACCAACGTCGACTTCCTGGCCCAGAACGGATGGGTGTTGTACTTCTCCGATCGGCGGGGCATGTTAAAGAACCCGAATCCGCCGTACAACGGGATTGAAAAATCGGGAGACTCCGGGCTCGAGGACGTGATCAATTCAGCTTCGGCGGGCGGCGTACCCGATGGCGTTTTGGACCCGATCGCGCCGGGCAAGAAGTTCTCCGCAGAAGATGCCAGCCAGAACAAGCTTCCTGATTTCTATGGCCCGGCGAACATCGGCCTGGGTTTCTACAACGGTGCCATCAACATCAACGGCCAGATCATCGGCGCGGTGCCGGACAACCCGTATCTTCCGCGCATCAATGCCTGTCTGACAACAGGGCGCAAGAACTGGGTGAGCGGCGCACGTCACGCGCTCAAACTGGTGGATGGTTCACTGGGCAACGTGCCGTTGCGTACCGATAACACCGGAGGATTTACGGTGGCTTCGGAGAATCCTGTCTACGTGCAGGGCAACTACAACTCCAACGCCGCGGACCCGACCTGGGGCGGTGGCGCGGACGTCGGCGGACATGCGGCCGCCGCGGTCATCGCGGACACCGTGACGCTGCTCTCAAACAATTGGACGGATCTGAACAGCATGGCGAACCCGACCACGGTCGGAAATCGCAATGCGGCGACCACCTACTACCGCCTGGCAATCGCAGGCGGCAAGAACCAGAACTTTCCGAAGCCGGCCTGGGGTGCGAATGACTATGGCACTGACGGCGGCACGCACAACTTCCTGCGCTATCTGGAAAACTGGGGCGGACAGACTCTGAACTACAAGGGTTCGCTGGTCAGCCTCTACTATTCGACTTACAACACGGGCGTCTTCAAATGCTGTACCACGGTCTACTCGCCGCCGGTGCGTAATTACAGTTTTGACGCTGACTTCGCATTGCCGTCAGGACTGCCACCGGGAACACCGTTGTTCCGCGATGTGGACACGCTCGGATACCGCCAGATGTTCGCAGTGCGTGACAAGTAGTTGGGTGCGCGTAGAAAGCCCTGTGATGAGGTGGAATGTCAGGAAAGAGTTAAGGTACAACTTCCGCCGGCACGATAGGTTTCCTCCACCGCCGGCTACGTTTGACCCGCTGAGGATCCGGGAGCAGGCCGCCAACCTGCTCCGGGACTCCCACGATTGCAAATCCACAAACTTTCGTAACTCTGTGAATAACTGAGGTTTGCGGGTATCTATTGGCAGGCGAGGCAAGTGCCGATCTAATAGAAGACGACACTAACTAGGCCATGAGGGACACAATGATCCGGTCACGTGGATTCACTTTGATAGCGAGTTTGCTCTTGTTGCTGTTGTTGTCCGGCGTCGCTATCGGCCTGATGATGATGGTCACCACGGAAGGCAAGGTGGGTGGAGTCGACCTGCAGAACAACGTCGCTTACCACAATGCTGAAGGTGGCATCGAAAAGATGACCTCCGACCTGGCGGCGACCTTCAAGTCGGTACAGGCCCCGAAACCCAGTGACATATGCGCTCTGAGTTCCCTGCAGCCCACAATCACCGGAGTCACGTGGAAAGACTACCAGGTGCAGCCGGCGTCAGGATGCTCCGCTCCGCTGTCGAACAATTACGGGCAGATCCAATCCGGACCGAACCAGGGTCTATGGGCACAGATCATCCCGGTCAGCATGCTGGCGACGGCCGCTCAACCGGGAGGCCAGGAAGTCAGCATGGCGCGCACCGCACAGGTGGCGCTGATTCCGGTATTTCAGTTTGGTGTCTTCTCGGATAGCGACCTTGGTTTCTACAGCAGTCCCGATCTGAACTTCGCGGGACGTGTGCACACCAACGGCGATCTGTACGTAGGCGTTTCGAATAGCGCGACGCTGACTTTCCACGACAAGATCACAGCCTACGGCAACGTGGTTCGCCAGAACCTGCCGAACGGTCTGGCCTCGAGTTCTTACAACAACACGGGGACGGTATTGATCCCGACCGCGTCGCAAGGATGCGACGGAACCAAGCCCGCTTGCCGCGCGATCGGACAAAGCGAGGGAAGCGTGACCGGGCTGGGCGGAAACCCGCCTCAGTCAGGTCAAAATACAGGCTGGCCGAGTATCTCCCTGAGTACATATAACGCGCGCATCATCGACGGGAACTACGGAAACACGGGCGGAACGGGCGCCAAGAATCTGTCTTTGCCGTTCGTGAACGGCACCACACTCGCGAATGAGATCGTGCGCCGGCCGCCGGCCGGGGAAAATCCTTCGACCGCGTTGGGCGCATCGCGCGAATACAATCTGGCGCAGATTCGAGTGTTGATTTCGGACGATCCGGCGGAACTGCCGGGCGGAGCGGGCGATGCCGAGAATGTCCGGCTAGCCAATGTGCCGGGCAGCAACCAGTTTGGAATTTCGACCTCGTATCCGGGTGGCTTGCCTGGGCTGGCTGCGGGCGCGTCCTACAACACCTACTTCGCGACTGGTTCGACGGCGATCCCGGATATTTCGACGTGTACGTCTGCTTCACCGGGTGGACCGACTTGTCCGCCGTTGAATACGACTGGCCCAGCGACCGCTTTGTCCTTCGATTGGCCGCTCGCGCCGGCTGCACCGGGCGCAGGCAACCAGACACTGGTTCCGGCAGGCGCTCCGAATCTGACTGCGGCGGGTGCTCCGGCACCAGTGGTCACACTTTGTCCTCCCGGCAACCTCAACGTTGCACCGCCAGTAGGATGCCCGGCTATCAATCCGCCTTATCCATACGACATCACTGCGAACCTGGATAAAGCTGCTACCTGGAACATGTTGGATGGCTATCTGCGTGTCGAGTACAAAGACACGGCAGGAAACTGGCATCCAGTAACGAACGAATGGCTACGGCTGGGATTTGCGCGTGGACCCGTTTCGCCCAATGCTCCTGGAGCAAACTCGGTGAATCCCAACGCCATCCTGATCCTGCAGCAACCGGCGGATCGCAATGGCGACGGCGTCATCGACCCAGACGGACTGGCTCCGGTCTGCACGAGAACGAACGCCCCGACGGTGCCGACCAAGTGCATTCAATGGAATTATGGACGTCCGCCCGAGGTCATCAAGGAGACCCTGAGCACCAGTCCCTATGTCGAACTCACGGCCGGTGGCATCAACACAGGCGTGACGCGCATCAACTGGTATCCGATCAATTTCTACGATGCCCGTGAAGGCGAACCGCGCGATACGAACGCCGGCAACAACAGCTGCACTGCGAACGGTGTTATGAACGCGGTGGAACTCGACGTGGGCAACTTGAAGCGCTGGCTATGGGGAGCGATCGGTGCGAGCGGCCCCAACGTTGATTTTCAGGCGCAGAACGGGTGGGTCCTGTATTTCTCGGACCGGCGCGGAATGTTGCCCAATCCCAACGCGGCCAACGCGAAGACTGGCGAATCGTTGCTGGAGGATACGGTCAACGCGGGTTCAGCTGCCGGAGCTCCCGACGGCGCCCTGGAAGCAAAGGCTGCCGGCAAAAAGTGGTCTTCGGAAGACGTCAACCAGAACAACTTGCTGGACGGGTCCGGCGCGCGAAATATCGGACTGGGCTTCTTCAACGGCGCAACCAATATCAATGGCCAGATCCTGGCGGCGAATCCTGACAACCCATATTCTCCGCGCATCACGAGTTGCAGCACGGCGGGACGCAAGAATTGGGTGAGCGGTGCGCGCCACGTCCTGAAACTGGTCGACGGATCGCTGGGAAATGTCCCCTTGCGCACCGATAACACCGGAGGCTTCACGGTAGCTGCGGAAAATCCTGTATACATCCAGGGCGACTACAACTCCCGCGCAGGCGATCCGATTTGGGGTGGTGGCGCCGATCTGGCTGGACACGCCGCAGCAGCGGTCATCGCCGATGCGGTCACAGTGCTCTCCAACAACTGGTCGGATCGAATCAGCCTGACGGGAACGCCGACGGATGCGTTGACTCGTCCGGCGTCAACGACCTACTACCGCGTCGCGATTGCGGCTGGAAAGAACATGAACTTCCCGTTCCCCAACTGGGAAAACGGAACGAACTTCGGCACCGGCACCGACGGAGGCGTGCACAACTTCCTGCGCTTCCTGGAGAGTTGGTCGGGCGTCAACCTGAACTACGAAGGGTCGCTCGTCAGCCTCTACTATGCGACGTACAACACCGGCATCTTCAAGTGCTGTACGTACTCGGTGTATCGCCCGCCGGTTCGTAACTACGTATTCGATCCGGACTTTGCAACGCCCACCGGACTGCCGCCCGGAACCCCGTTGTTCCGCGACGTCGATACCTTGGGCTATCGGCAGGTGTTTACCACGCGCACTTACTAGTCCGTTTCGTCCTATCAATCCGGCCCCGGTCCTGCGAAGGATCGGGGCCTTCTTATTGGCTCAATTTTTGAGCCGACAAATAAAATCCCGAAGGCCGCATCCGCGAGATCAGTCGTCCCTCCCGGGACTTTCTTCGTACTAACGCGGGCCAGACCCCGGCGTTGAAACGCCGGGCTATTGTCGGTTGTCCCTCCGGGACTCTTTGCGTTGGGTTGAAATAACCGTCCCTCCGGGACGCGTTGGATTGAATAGCAGTACCGCCGGGGCAGCAGTGCTGCCGGGCTGCATGGGGTTGAATTCGGTTTCCGAACTGAGCTACTGCCTGGGGTGTTTGTTGGTTCGCGTACTCGTGATATTGCGGTCTACGATTTCTTTAGAAGGACTGTCATCAGAAGAGCTTTCATCCCTACCGAACTTTTCGCGCGGGAGGTGGTTCAGGCGCTTTTCGCGCTGGATCGGCAGGCGATGCTGGACTTACCACGGTGTCGCTCGACCAGCAATCGGCGAGAATCTTCCAGGCACCGGCCGGCTGCCGCACTAACACGATCAGATATTTTCCTCGCTCTTCGCGGCGCTTCCCCATGGCAACGGGGACCAGCATTTTGCAGCGGCCAAGATCGATGGCGACTTCTCCCATGACATCGGTGCGAAGCGATTCCATTTCCACGTCGCCCAGCCCCGCTTCGAGCAGCGAGAAAAGAAATTCGCGAATTGCGGGCAGGCTGCGTACGGGCGGCAAGCTGGCGCGGATCACGGTCGCGTCGGCGGCGTAGAGTTCGAGCACATCGTCAAGATGCTTGATATTGCAGGCTTGCGCCCAATCCTGGACAACCTGTCGCACCGCAACTTCGGCGCGGCTGTTCCCGGTGCCACTCGAAGACGCGGCGGACGCCTTGCCGCGCGGCGCCGATGACCCCGGCTCGGCAACGGACGCAGAGGGATCCGCTCCTTGCCCGCCAGCGAAGTGATGATAGTGGTGGTGATAATGATGCTGGCCGCTCGCGCGAGGAGCTGATTCGGATGCCGATCCGGCGGAAGCTCCGTCTTGGGCAAGCCCGCACCATACACAAAAGCGCGCGCCCGGAGGCAGCTTTCCTGCGCAGCCGGAACAACTGCCAGTCAGTTCCGCAGCCGCTTCCGCGAGCACGGCTTCAGCGCCGCTCCCGCCCGATAAACGCTGGATGGCTTCTACGGCCGCCGCAACTGCTTCATCGCTGGGCTTCGGCCACTTGAAGTTCGCGGGCAGGCGCTGAAAGAACTCATCCAGTTCGGAGTTTTCGGGAACACCACCGGTTTCAACCCCCGCTTCCGGGAGCTTGGGCTTTTCTGGATTCAAAGCAACCTCTCCGTTGCCATTGTAGGAGAATCCGGCCATCAGCGGATGCCGAATTGTATGCGGGCTTCCGAATCGGTTGGTACACCATTGCAGAGCGCAGGACGATAGCGCCAGCGCCCAACCGCGCGCAGCACCATCTGGTCCTCGCGCGTGCCGCCGGAATCGAGAATAAATGGACTGTGCACGCGCCCGTCCGCGCCCACAATGAAGCTGACGCGAACCCGCGGCCCCTCTTCATCGAACTGAAGCATCGGGTCGGGAGTTACCAGGGCTTCGGGTGGTCGGACATTCCCGCAACGAGGCAAGGCGAGAGGTTCAGAAACTGGAGAGAACTCGGAGAGGTGCACCGGAAGATGGCGCAACTGATCTTCCATCTCCGCCAGAGCGGGCTGATCAAGGCGAACACGGGATTGGGATGACGTGGCGCTCCACCCTGGTATCCCGGTAACCCCGATTATCACAACGCATGCTGCCAGTGTCTTTGTAATCATCGCGCTCTCATGCGGCCAGCTAGAGATACCGCGTCACAGGTTACACGGGCAATCGACGGCCCAGTTTTGCGTCACCAGGATCACCTTTTTTATCAATTAGTTAGAGATCGGGTATCGACAGGAGTCGGGATCGTGTGTGAAACAGGTTGCAACACTGCGAAAAACGCGATTTCATGGCTGTTGGAACGGTGCCCCTCGAACATCGCGATGTGAGCTACGTCACTGGGTATGGGCCGTTCCAAGCGGAGAATAACACTCAAGCGACGGCGCTACGCTGCATCGCGAACCTGCCGGAGGATGCCATGTTTGAACAAGAAATTGAGATGGAGAAAAAGAATTCATCGATCGTTCCGCTGTTTCTCATCTTGTCCCTGATTGTAGGCGTAGTCGGAGTCGCACTCTATTTCGTGATCCAAAGCCGCAAGGTGCTGACCAATGCCGAGGCCTCGACGGCCATCGTGTCCGTCCTCGATGGGCAGGGTCCCGCACTTCTTAAATTCCAGACTGGAATCGTCAGAGGAAGTGACAACCCGCATGATCCTCACTATCGATTGCTGGAAAAAGCGGGCTACCTCAAGATCGGCAAAGACACGTCTGATTGGAAGACTCCGGTTAGCCTCACTGCCAAAGGGGAAGCTTTCCTCGGCGAGATTCCTGGAGTAAAGAAATCCAAGAAGGACACCACCGAAGACTACACCGTGCCGCTCGCGCAACGGAAACTGATGGAGATCAACAAGATCACGATGCTGACTCCGTCGAAGGCGGTCGTGGACTACACATGGAAGTGGGAAACGAATCAGGCAGGCGAACTGCTCGACGCGGCCGGACCTGCAGTGAAGGCGTTCAACACCTGGGATCGCTCAACATTGATCGACAAGCACGGCGCGCACTTTTACCACGACGCTCCGAGCAAAACCAAGATTGCGCTGATGAAGACTGAAAAGGGCTGGATGCTCAATAACGAGTAACCACGAAGAATTGAACGAGAGGCTTGCCGCGTCTTCGAGTCCGGCAGTGGAGACGCGGCGGGCCGCGTCTCCAACCGAAAGACCTTCCGCTTACTGCAATCCGTTCTGCGTTAGTTTTATGGCCAGGTTAGGCGCCGCTGCTCCAGTGAAATAAAGACTGGATGCCTGTGCGTCACCGCTGTCGTTGTCAATCACGATTCCACTCGGTCCGCCAGTGACGTTGGCAGTGCTGATGGTTCCATCGCCGTTGCGTACTGCGACGCAGCCCGACGTTCCCGCGCCACTGCAATCCGCAGTCAACCCGAAGAAAAACAAATCTGTACCGCCGTTGAGATTGGTATTGAAGAACTCAGTCCAGGCGGTGCACCGGGCGGTGGTTGAGGTGAGCAACTGCGCCGAGAACGTTGGCGTGGTGTTCATCACAAACTTGCCGGACTGCAGCGTGAATCCGCCAAAAGCATATTGCCAGGGCGTATTGTCGGCGGCGCCAGTTCCGCAGAGGCGGACTGTTCCAGTTGTTGGATCATTGAAGTAGGCATCATCGAATGCGGGTTGAAACAGGCTGATCGCGGTTCCAGAGTGCGAGGCTTGTCCAATTTGCCCTTTGGCAAGCTGCGTCATGGTCTCGGAGTTCACCTCGACGAAGACTCCCGATGTGCCGTCATTTGAGCTGACGACGAAACTCGTGCCATTGGTTACATCGACGACCGGCGCGGCGAGAATGCCGGGGTTAGTGCCGCCGCTCCGACCCACGACGAGAGACTTGACGGCTCCGGTCGTGGCGTCCACGGAAAAGAAAGTTCCGCTTTGGTTGCCGACCATGACCAGTCCCAGAGTCTTGTCCAGAACAGGGCTGGAGACGCGCACATTGGTGGCAAGCGTAACCGGCCAGGGAGCGCCCGCCAGAGTGGGCGTTCCAGTAAAGACCGTCAGTATCTTGTAAAGTTTGCCGTCGTCAGACCCGACATACGCAGTATCGGTGTTGTAGTCGATCCAGGGAGAGGATCGGGTGTTGAGGGCAGCGGCGTAAACAAGCGAAGTCATCGCTCCGCCCGGAGCAGCTGCGGCGGCGATGGCACCTGTTCCAGGGGTCCAAGTCAGCACATGGAAGGTCGAACTGCCCGCGCCACTCTCAACGAATGCGATCTTCGTGCCATCGCGGGAGAGCGCGGGAGAATCCAAAATTCGACCGGCCGCCACGGTGCTGATGTTGTAGGCAAAGAGCACTGTGGGTGCAAGACCGCAGATCCCGGGGACCACAGCATCGGAATAAAGGTTATTGAAGGCCACCAGGTTGGCTTGGCCGCCGTTGGCGCCGACGCGGTTCAGGCCGAACACGACGTAATCGTTTGTGCAATCCGGAGCCGCTTGCGGATCAAAAGAGAATTTCGCGGGAAACATATTGGGCGCGATGCGTCCCAAGCCCAAGGATACGTTCCAATCGCGTTGCGGTTTAGATCCACTCGGGCTGGGGACCAAGCCGGAGATTCCTGTTCGAGCGTGTTGCCAGCGGGTGACTACCTGGTTGGCGATGCGAGGCTCCGCGGAAACCAGGCTCGGGTTCTTCAGCAGTGCAGATCGACTGAATACGATGTGGTGTTGGGTCCAGTCCTGTACCACTCCGTTGTGAACGGGCTGCGCTGGCGACTGCGCATGAAGATAGGAAACGAGCAGGAATAGACCTGTAAAGATAGCGAATGCACCCTTCGCATGCCTGTGCTCCACAGCGACCTCCGAATGTTAGGAAATTGCCGTTATTGTAGCTGCTTTGAGGCACAGGATGGGAACTGAATTTTGCAACCCGTCGCTCAGGCGCCCATTAACCACAGTGGTCCATCTCCGACTGGACAGCTGTATTGCTCTGCTTGCAATGGCAAGGCGGCTTCGTTCAATCGCATTGGAACAAAAACTAAGAACTCCGAACGCTCTGGATCAACCTACTTCCGGTCGTGCGAATTCCATCGGTGTGATTCATTTCTGCGCCACTCGAAATTCCAGGGATACTCAATCGCCCGGATGGAAAGGCATCTATCTTGGACAGATGCCCCACCGGCCCTCGAGTACAGGCCGGAAGGGCCGCCCCTAGCGGATTCTCGGAATCGCGTAAGACGATTTTTTTTTGCACTGGGCTGTAGCGTAAGTGCGAGGTTATCACTACAATGCTCGTGCAAGTAACCTGAGGGGGTTTTCTAATGACCAATATAAGTAAAGCTCTAGCTCGGCTCCGCGAGGATCGCCGGGATGCGCAAAAGCAAGTCGATAAACTCGCGGAAGCGATTTCCGTCCTGGAAAGGCTGACGCGGGGGCACGGAGCGTCTTACGCTGGCGGACCGGGTCGCGCCAAGCGGGTGCTCTCGGCGGCTGGACGCAGGAGAATTTCTCTTGCTCAGAAGGCGCGTTGGGCCAAGATTCGCCAGATCAAGAAAGCGGCCTAACGACAAAGCGGGCTGCATACTATGCGAGACTTCCCCTGGCATAGTTGCAGCCCGTTTTCCTTGTACCGCTAACCCAGTAACTTCCCCGCTTCCTGCTCGGATACACGAAAAACCTTATTGGATTTTACCCGTGGCCGCCGCTGAGTTCCCGCACAATGCTGCCGACGAAAGCCTTCGCGTCTCCAAACAGCATCAGGTTGTTATCCAGATAGTAGAGCGGGTTATCAATGCCCGCGAAACCTGGATTCATGCTGCGCTTGATCACCATGACGGTGTGCGCCTTGTCGACGTCGAGAATCGGCATGCCAAAGATGGGACTCGTCGTGTCAGAACGCGCGGCGGGATTGGTCACATCATTGGCTCCGATGACCAGGGCTACATCGGTTTGCGGGAAATCGCCATTGATCTCGTCCATTTCAATTAGACGGTCGTAAGGAATATCCGCTTCCGCGAGCAACACGTTCATGTGGCCGGGCATTCGGCCCGCGACCGGATGAATCGCAAACCGTACTTCGACGCCACGCTTGGTGAGCGCGTCATAGAGTTCGCGGACTTTGTGCTGCGCCTGGGCTACTGCCATTCCGTAACCGGGAACCACAACGACCTTGTTGGCCGCGGCAAGGATGGCCGCTGCTTCTTCGGGCGTTGCGCTGCGAACGGGCTTCGCTTCCTGTCCAGCGGCAGCGGAAGTCTGCACCTGTCCGAAGGCTCCGAATAACACGTTCGAGAACGAACGATTCATGGCCTTCGACATGATGATGGAGAGGATCAATCCCGAAGACCCATCGAGCGCGCCGGCGATGATCAGCAGTTTGCTATCGAGCACAAAGCCCATCGCTGCGGCAGATAGTCCGGCATATCCATTCAAGAGCGAAATGACCGTCGGCATGTCGGCGCCACCGATTGGAATAATCAGCAGGACGCCAAACGCAAGCGCGATCAGGATCATGAACGGGAAAAGGTGACGCGCTTCCGGATGCAGCACCAGAAACACGGCCAGAGTGGCTGCGACCGCGAGCAGGAGGAAGTTGACGAAGTTCTGCCCCTTGTATGTGAGAGGGCGTTGCGGAAGAATTTCCTGCAACTTACCGGCCGCCATCAAGCTGCCCGTGAACGTCAGTCCGCCGAGGATCACTTCCAACGACAGTACCGACATCATGAATTTCGAGATGTTGGGCGAGCGTAAATAGAACTCGGCGGATCCGACAAGCGTTACGCACAGGGCACCGAAGGCATGACTGAGTGCGGTTCGTTGCGGGACAGCAGTCATCGCAACGCGTCCGAGAGGAATGCCGATCACGGTGCCGAGCACGAGAGCAATCGCGATCAGGCGGTAGTCGACGATGCCGTGGTGCAACAGGGTGCCGCAGATAGCCAGCAGCATGCCTGCTTCGCCGGCCCATATGCCGTGCCGGGCCGTGGTGGGAGAACTCATCCACTTGAGCGAAAAGATGAAAAGCACGCTCGCGATGAGATAGAGGATCTCAATGACGATCTGGCTGGTAGCGAGGTCCGGGGTCATGCTTTCCCCGCTGGCCGGCTGGATTTGAACATCTTCAACATGCGGTCCGTGATGAGGAAGCCGCCCACGATGTTGCTGGTCGCGGCGACCACGGCGATGAATCCCAGGGTGGCGGCGAGTTGGGTCTCGTGTTGACCGACGAGCACAATCGCGCCGACGACCGCGATCGCATCGAGGGCATTGGTGAGCGACATCAGCGGCGTGTGCAGCAGAGGCGAAACTCGCCGGATGACTTCAAATCCGATGAATCCCGCCAGCACAAATATGAACAGCGAATCAATCAGGTTCGAACTGCTGGCCATCTATCCTCCGTGAGCAATCGCAGCCAACTTCGCGCGGGTTAGCTTTGCGCAACCAGCGCCGGCAAAGCCAAATATTCCCGTACGCGCGCATTCACAATTTCTCCGCCGCGTGTGACGAGCGTCTCCCGCACAATTTCATCCTGCAGGTTCAGGTTCAATTTCTGGTCTTTGATCAAGTGCGTCAAAAAGGCGGTGATGTTCTTGGCGTACATCTGGCTGGCATGGTACGGAATGCCAGTCGCGATATTGATCGCCCCGATGATGGTGACGCCGTGCTTGATCACAGTCTTTCCGCGTTCGGTAATCTCGCAATTGCCGCCCCGTTCAGCTGCCAGATCAAGGATCACGGAACCTGGCGCCATCCCCTTGACCATGTCTTCGGTGACCAGTACCGGCGATTTCTTGCCGGGAATTACAGCCGCGGTGATGACGACATCGCTTTCCTTCACAACCTGACCAAGCAGTTCGCGCTGGCGGCGATAGAAGTCTTCGCCCTGTGCGGTGGCATAACCGCGGGCATCCTGCGCGTCCTTCGCTTCAATCGGCAATTCCACGAAGCGTCCACCCAGGCTCTGCACTTGTTCTTTCGCAACCGGACGCAGATCGTAAGCAGAGATCACCGCACCCAAGCGACGCGCGGTCGCGATGGCCTGCAAGCCGGCAACACCCGCACCGATCACAAAAACGCGCGCTGGAGTGATCGTTCCGGCGGCAGTTGTCATCATGGGGAAAATCCGCAGATGCGAGTCAGCCGCCATGAGAACTGCTTTGTAACCGCAGATCGTGCCCATCGAGGAAAGTGCGTCCATGCTTTGGGCGCGAGTGGTGCGCGGCATCAGTTCGACAGAGAACGATGTCACGCCCGCCCCGGCGATATCCTGCGCCACTTCGCGTTCGCCGAAGGGACGCAGGAATCCCACGAGTATTTGATCTTTATGGAAGAGCGGGATGTCCTGCTTGCCGGTGATATCGTTCGATCCATAACAGAGGACCTGCACGATGATGTCGGCGGCGGCAAACAGCGACTGCCGGTCGGCAATGATCTTGGCGCCTTTGTCGGAGTATTGCGAGTCGGGATACCCAGCTTCGATTCCCGCGCCAGCCTGCACGTGAACTTCGAAACCTGCCTTGGTGAGAGTCGGCAGGACGGAGGGCACCAACGCGACCCGCCGCTCCCCGGGATAAATTTCCTTCGGAACACCGATGATCAAGAGTCCCTACCTGTTCCGCGCCCGGCGCTTACCGCTCTGCGCGCCGGATGAGCGCCTTTTCAGTGCTGCTTGAGAACTGAGGATTTTAGATGAGCCGGCGGGGATGCGCAAATGACATCGATCACAACCGGTTGTTCATTCTTGCTCGCCGAGCGTTAACAGCAGACTATTGCCATCGAGAACCGCCTGGATGTCCGCGCAATTGCGAACGATCCAATCCGCGCCCGCCTGTTTCAGTTCTGCCCGATCGGAGGTGGTGGGAAAACCGATGACCCGTGCTCCGGCGGCTTTCCCCGCACGAATACCAGCGGGCGCATCTTCGACAACGACGCAATCGGGAGCGGCAAATCCCAGTCGGGCAGCGGCTTTGAGATATGGCTCAGGGTGCGGCTTGCCATGCTGAATGTCGCCGGCGGTGATCAGGGTGGGCAATACGGGTATACCCGCAACCCGCAAACGTACCTCGGCGAGAGGACGTGTGGCGGAAGTGACTACGGTCCAACGTCCGGCGGGCAGGCTCTTGATGAGTTCTGGCGCGCCGGAAATTGAAACTACTCCCTCGACATCCTCAATTTCCTGGCGCTCGACTTCAAGGTTCTCGGCATTGCTATCTGCGTTGGGCAAAAAATCGCGGACCGTATCGATGCTGGGCCGCCCGTGCGCAGCGCGGACAACTTCATCGGGATCGAATCCTCGAGCGATCGCCCATTTGCGCCAGACACGCGCTACGGCGTCGGTGGAATCGACGAGTACACCGTCCATGTCAAAGAGCATGGCCTGGCAACGAACCTTGGTCATGCTTTCTACTTTAACCGGAAACGCGCGATCACTTCACTGCGGGGTAGAAAAATTGGGTGGATTTCCGTGGACCTCGAAACGAAACGCGAGGACGAACCAAATTCGTCCTCGCGTTCGGTTTCAGTGCGTCAGCGAACTCGTTGCTAGTTTCCGCCGTTGCTTTGGGTCACAGTGAAACTCCAATCATCCAAGCGGAAGGTTGAAGCCGGATCCGTCACTCCCCACTGTACTTTCACGAAATAAGTGCCGGAAGCCAGCACAATGGAGCGGTCCACGGCGTGTCCCTGCCAGAACGTCTGCGGGCTGTTGACGGCGTCGAACGCGTAGTCGAAGCCGGAAGCAGGAGAAAGTTCCGTGGTGGCATTACTGGAATCCACTACCACAATCCGGACTGAGCACCAATTGCCGGCAGTGGGCCCTGCACAAATCGACTCCGCCGTGTAGCGCGTGGTGATCAGTTGTTTCTTGTTGGCGGGAACAGTGATCGCCACGACTCCGCCCGGAAGGTCCACAAAGGCGTTGGACGACGTGGTGAGAGCGTTCGTCTCGCTCACGACCGTAACCTTCGCCTGGGCCGTACCTTTGTGCGTGCTCGCCGCAAAAGCAGCACTGGATAATGACATCGCAAATAGAACGGCTCCAACCATAAACTTCTTAGAACTAGACATGGAATAGTCCTTTCAGGACAGGTCTCACCCGTCCGGTCTAGGGGGGAAGTCAGGTTGTGGTTTGCGCGTCGACAGAAACATTGCCTTATGTCGACACATTCAGAAAATTAATAAGCGGGGAAAAATACTGGGGTAGTTACGGGAAAGGACTTGCTGAACGAGACTATGATGCAAGACGTTTCGGTTGTCAACAAAAGACTCCGCGCCTGCTGCAAATAAATAGTCGACACACTCTGTAACGTTTTGCGAATTGCTTCACGAAGGCTACGGCTCCACTCCCAGCGCGGAATAGAGTTCGGCGGGCCGGTACAGGTCGCCGTCTCTTACCACCAACGCCGTCTTTCTGATGTCACTGATGTTGGCCACGGGATCGCCGTCGATCAGCGCGAGGTCCGCGAACTTACCCGGAGTGATGGAACCGAGATCGCGATCCATGCTCATGATGCGCGCGGCGTTCAGCGTCGCGTCTTGCAACACGCGAGAAGACGGAATGCCTGCCTCCACATGGAGTTCAAGTTCCCGTTGCAGTGCGAATCCAACAATCGAGTCCGTGCCCGCTTCCATTTGGATCCCGGCGCGGTAGAGCAGTCCGACCAGATCGACCATCTTCGCGAACGACTGGCGATAAGTCTGGTCCATGCCCTCCGGAGGCGTGAGGCCGCTCGACAACAACCCGCGGCGGACTTGCGGCGGAAGGCGTTTTGCAATGGGCTGAAAGCCGCGTGGAATCTCTCCGGCGCGATTCAGAAACATGTCTTCGAAGACACTGAGGGTTGGATCGAGCGTGGTGTGATGATCCTGCAGCAGCTTCACAAAAGACTGCACATCCGAAGACTTCAGATCGATACCAGCGCCGCGCTTGGCAACTTCGGTGAAGCGAGTCGGCGTATTCGTGTTCTTGACGTCGGGCAGGAAGTTCAGCATGAGAAAGTTAGCGTGCTGAATTTCGTCGTAGCCGAGTCTCACGCACTGGGCGGCAGTCATCTCCGCTGGAATGTGCCCGCTGACGCGCAGACCTTTTTTGTGAGCCTCATCAATGATTGCGGGAACTAGTTCGGGCTTCACCGAACTGTAAATCTTGATCTGAACGTATCCGAGGTGAGCGTAGTTGTCGACCGCAGCCCGAGATTCCTCCTCGGTCGAGACCAGCACTTTGGTTGGTCCTTGAAACGGCCCGCGCCCGTCAATGATCCCTGCGAGAACGATGCGGGTGCCGATCTCCTTGCCCTCTTCGATGCGCTTGCGGCGGGCCAGAAGTGTGTCGGTATCGTTCGCGAGATCGCGAACGGTAGTCACTCCGGCGGCGAGATTCAGGAATCCATCGTTGTCGGAGACATGGGTGTGCATGTCCCACAGGCCGGGGAGAAGAGTCTTGCCGCTCGCATCAACTACTTCTGCTTCAGCATTCGGTGTTGGCGAAGAATTTGCGGGCCCCACGCTCTGGATGCGATTGCCTGCAACGACGACGGTCTGGTCTTTGACGATCTTGCCGGACTCGGCGTCGAAGACATTGGCGTGCTGGAATACGATCCCCTTGGAAACGCGGTGAGCCAACTTGCTCGCCAACTTCGCTGAGCGAGCATTCGCGATTTCGTCCTGGACCTTATTGAGAGTGGCAGCGTTACCTTCCCATCCTTCGGGGACAATCGTGCTCCAGGGGCTAACGGTGCCAAAGAACTTTTCGTGATCGTCGAGCCACACGTACGTGGGAGAAAAGTCCAAGCCAGTGACGGCGTAGAGCGCAACGTGTTTCTTCTGGCCGGAATTTTCCAGATCGCTTTCGGCGACCCGTTCGATCTTCGCCTCCCCTTCAGGCAACAGAGAGAGCTTGCCGCCATTCGCAAGGGCCGCATGCGCCAGTGTGCCCAATTCGGACGGCGCTCCGTTGATGGAAACGTACAGGGCTGGCACGCCAATTTTCTTCTCACCCTTTTCGGAGTCGTTCTTCCAACTCGCGGTTCCGTCTTTCAACGAGTAGTTCTCATTTACCGGGGACTTGAGATAGTCGTTACCGCTAACGATTTCCGCCACCGGCACCCCGTGCGCGTCGAGGGTCAAGATGCTGGTCGTCTTGGGACCACGGCCACGGTCATTGAACTGAAAAAACATGTGCGTGGTGCCGTCGGGAGCTGTCCAGACTGCCTGTTGTCCGGCCAGGTTTCCCATGATCGTGACGGAGTAACGCTCCGCGTTCGCGGGAATATCAGCGGGGAGCGCGGGCACGGCGCTGGCTTCTTTCGGCGCTTGCGCCCACATGGACGTGAGCAGCAGGCAGAACAGCATCCCAAACAACAAAACTGCTGCAGTTTTTCGGGTCATGAAAATTCCTCTCATGCAGTCCCCCAGATATCTCCGAGTACCCGCTGAAAATTTGCTCCCAGGACTTTTTCAATTACGGCTGACGGCTGCCCACGTTTCGCGAGCTCAGAGGCAATGACTTCCATGTGATCCGGTCCATTCAGGTCCGGGACATACGGAAATCGGTCCTCGCCCGGTGCGCCGATGCCGAGTTTCTTGCGCTGCGCAATGTCGGCCTGGAAAGCCTGCTTCTGCTCATCGGTGAGAACGACTCTTTCAATTGCGCCGTCGGAGCCGATTCCGACATGGTCAGCACCACAGACATTGATGGCGTGCAACAGGTGCGCCATCACATGCTCGCGCGTCGGCACCGTCGGTGACGCCACCAGATAGGGCATAAGGAACACGCCGAAGTATCCGCCACGGTCGGCGAGTGCCTTGAGAATCTCGTCAGGCTTGCTGCGCGGATGCGCGTAGACGGCGGCACAGCCAGAATGCGAGATCAGTACAGGCTTCGTGGACGCCGCAATCCCCTCCGCGGTCGTCCGGTATCCACTGTGGGATAGATCGACGGCCACGCCGATCTCATTCATTGTTTTGATTGCAGCGAGTCCCGCTTTGCTCAGACCTGCGTTGCCCGGCTCGAGGCATCCATCACCGAAATTGCTCCGGTTGTTATAGGTGATCTGCATGATCCGAACACCCATCTTGCGGAACATCGCGATGCGATCGGGATTCTCTTCCAGAAACTGCGTGTACTGAAAACCGGGCAAGATGCCGATCTTGCGCTCCCGTTTGGCACGCGCAATATCGGAATGTTGGCGCACGAGGGTGAAACTATCCGGAAGCTTTTCGACCAGTTCGTCAACTGTGGCCAGGGCATTGATCGTCTCCTCGAAGGTCGGGTAGGAGATCGTCCAGTTCACGGCTGTGATTCCCGACGAGCGCACGGCGGCCAGACTTTCGGCACTCGGCAACTTTTCCAAGTCGGTAAATGGAGCGGCCAGGGAGTCGATGACGATAGCATTCCTGTAAAGCGCAGAGATATCGCGCGAGGTGTCGTCGAGCGCGGTCGCGAGCAGGGGCCGGGCGATCGCTAGCGCGGCCGACAGCTTCGGAATAGAGACGAGAAAATCCCGGCGATTCATGCAACGTTTCCCTGAAAAACATTCGAAAGCGGGATCAGGCGAGCGATGGGTGGTGAGCGCGGCAGGATTCGAACCTGCGACCCACGCCTTAAAAGGGCGTTGCTCTACCACCTGAGCTACGCGCCCACACTCATTTCAATCTAACATATCCGCGCCGATTACTTTGGTGGCGTTCGACTGGCGCGGCTCGCTGATACACTGACGTTTCGGCGATCTGCGGGAATGTTTCGCCGACGTGCAAGCGATTTTTCGTGGTCGCAACGTTGTCCGAAGATTCGATGGTGATTCCGCAACTACGGCAAAAATGAGACCTCCGGTCTTTATCGTTGGTTGTCCCCGTTCGGGAACGAGTTTTCTCTATCACCTCCTGCTCTCCGCGGGAGGCTTCGCGCGCTTCCACACGCAGATGAACGTTTTTGACGTGCTGGAGCCGATTTTTGGCGACCTGAATTCTCCCCCGAACAAGCAGAAAATGCTGCGGGAATGGCTGCGCAGCAAGGCTTTCGCGGTCTCGGGCCTGGATGCTGCCGAACTGGAAGCGCAAGTCTTGTCAGAGTGTCACAACTACGGCGACTTCATGCGCATCGTGATGGATGGCGTGGCGCGCAAGCAAAACGTCGATTGCTGGATCGATTCCACCCCCACGAATGTCCCGCACATGTTGCGCATTGGCCGCGATTTTCCTGAGGCGCTGTTCATTCACATCATCCGCGATGCACGCGATGTAGCGCTTTCGCTCGACAAGCGGCAGTGGAGCCGTCCTCTCCCGTGGGATAAGGAACGCAGTCTGCTGGCCGCTGGCCTCTACTGGGAGTGGATCGTCCGCAAGGGGCGAAAGTATGGAACGCAACTCGGGGCACGATATATGGAGGTGCGCTACGAGGATCTGGTCGAGCAACCGGAATCGGCGCTGAAGAAAATCGGCGACTTCACCAAGCACGACCTGGATTATGCCCGCATTCAGGAAACCAGCGTTGGATCCGTGAAGAAGCCTCTGACTTCTTTCAAGGAAGATCTAAAGGAAGGGCACTTCACGCCGGTAGGCCGGTGGAAGGACAAGTTTCCAGCGAAACAGCTGGTTCAGTTCGAAGAACTGATCGGACACTACCTTCAAGAACTCGGCTATGTGCTTTCCGATCCCAGCCATGCTTCTGCAAGTTCTCTCGCTTTGCGAAAAATGCGCTGGACCTATCGCAACTTCTACGAGTTCAAACAGTGGGCGAAAGTGAACACGCCACTCTCTCGCTGGATGGTGACGTATTCAGACATTCTGATTGATAAGTAGGGGCGCGAACTCAGGCGACGCGGCGCAGGATCCACAGGGCGATCTTTAATCCACGCATGACCTGCCCGGCCGCTTGCATCGGTTCGACAACGTCGCGGTAGATTCCGCGGCGTCCTTGCTCGCCTTCGACTGTCCCCACGCCTTCGATCAATCGCAAGCGGATCCGCTCGGCACGCCGACTGGTATCGTCGAGCGCGGCTTGAATCGATTGCGAGCGCGCGGAGACAAGAGTCGCAATTTCCTGGCTGTCGCGGCTGATCGACTCGATCCTCGGCTGAATGTATTGCTGTAAGTCCTTCGCCATCCGAACCGTGGGTTCGATCTGTTGCTGAATTTGCTCTGCAATTTCGGAAGCACGGCGAGCCGACCGCGCGGCAACCACAGCCATCCCGATGAAGGCAAACATTTCTACCAGAAGAGCCGCTGCCATCAGGATTACGACCGTCCACAGGAATGTCGTCATGGGGCTCCTAAGCTCCGGAGATGGTAACAGGTCAGGCGTGCCGCCCAAAGGCCTTTCCCTTGCCCCGTCCGGCCCGGTTGAGTAGTCTTGCCACATCTCTGCCATGCGTATGCTGCGCCGCCGCGCCTCGAATCAGAAGCTCGCCCTTACTCTTTGCGTGTTACTCGCCGGATTTCCGTGTTACGCCAAGAAGAAGGAATTGCCCGCCCGACGCTGGCAACAGGGAACACCCGGTTGCGAGTTTCAGCGCGGGGATGACGGCCGATATCGTTGGCGGATGGTTGGCGACAATCTCGATATGACGGTCTTGATGGACTCGCAGGAGTTATCGAAGAGCGAGCACCGCCTTTACAAGCCCCTCGGCTTGTACATGACCGTGACCTACACCGGTTCCGGCAAATTCGACTTCCCTGCCGACTTGAGGATGGAGTTTGTCCGCCATCACAACGTGATCGAGGGGTTTCTCGATCCGACGGACTTCTCGACCAGAATGCAGAATGATGTCGATACGCTGGTATTCGAAACTGAGCGTGAAATCAAGAAGCATCCAGAAAAAGCGGAAGAGAAAACCAATCGTGCACGCGAGTTCCAAAAAGAGGTGGCTGAGTTCATTGAATTTCTCAGCACGCAGAGCCTTGAACCCGCAATTCTCAGTGCTGCGAACCCCGAAGTTCACGGCTGGGTCTTTTTCGGCACCAAGAACAAGTGGCTGGGATCGTGGAAGAGCCGCGAAGATTTCATCCTCCGGGTGTGGATGAAAGACAAGATCTACGAATTTCCCTTTTCGCTGCCGCCCAGCGAAGGCGACCTGATCCTGCGGAAGCGGGACGAGTAGCGCGGGATATCGTGCGAAGCGCGGGGGCGGTTTGTGCTAAAGTTTGTCGCGCATGGCTTCCATCCGGCCCCAGGAACCTGTAACCCAGAAAACTGCTGCAAGCCTCTACTGTCCAGTGTGCGCGGTTGAAGTTGCCGACCCCCTCATTTGCGGGGACTGCTCGTCTGTGATCTGCAGGATCTGTGGAACTCCTCTTGAGTCTTCCGACGAATTGGGGATGGGATAACGAATGAGTCTCTCTCCCGCTTCCCCGGCCGCTCCCACTGACGCTTCCAAAGAAAAACCAAGTCTCGTTCGCGGACTGAGTTTGCTGGACGCTGTGCTCCTGCTGGTGAGTGGCATCATCGGGTCTTCGATTTTTCTTACCGCCAAAGACATTGCGGCTCCGCTGCCAAATCCATTCTGGTTCTTTCTGGTCTGGATTCTGGGCGGAGCCATCTCGCTGTGCGCCTGCGCCGCCTTTGCGGAACTCGGCTCCATGTTTCCAGATTCGGGCGGACAGTACATCTATCTGCGCGAGGCCTACGGAGACCTGGTCGCGTTTCTCTACGGATGGATGCTGTTTGCAGTCGCCAATGGTGGCACGATCGCTGCGTTGTCGGTAGCGTCGGCAGCGTACATGGGCAACATCTTCCCGGCAATCTCACAACAGCATGTGATTTTTTCAGTGCTCGGCATGGCGTTCACGCGGTCTCACGCGGTGGGATTGCTGTTGATCGTCGTGCTCACCTATGTGAACGTTTTCGGATTGCGATGGGGCGCGCTGCTGCAGAACCTTTCGACTTGGACGAAGTTCATCGCCATGTCCGCGTTTGTGGTGCTGGGATTCACGATCGGCAAAGGTCATTGGTCGAACTTCACCGCTCATTCCGGCGGCATGAGCATGGGACTGAGCCCCGGACAGCTGATCTCCGCGCTGGGCGTGGGACTGATCGCCGTCTTCTGGGCCTATGACGGATGGGTCTACGTCACATGGGTTGCCGGCGAAATCAAGGATCCGCGGAGAAACGTGCCGCTGGCCATGGTTTTCGGCGTGCTCGCTGTCGGCGCCATCTATCTGGCGATGAACATGGTTTATGTCTACGCGATGCCGCTGAGCGAAGTGGCCAAGCATGACACGATCGCGCACGCTGCGGCCGCCGCGTTGTTTTCGCCTGAGGCCGCCGTCTGGCTCTCAGCCATGATTGCCATTTCGTGTTTCAGCGCTGCGGCTTCGTGCACTCTTTCCGGGTCGCGCGTCTATCTCGCCATGGCGCAGGACGGCGCCTTCTTCAAACGCATGGCGGAGATCCACCCCAAATGGCGAACGCCCGCTTTCAGCTTGATTGGACAAGGGATCTGGGCCGCATTGCTCACGATGAGTGGCCGCTACGATCAGCTTTACACCTACGTCATTTTCGGGATGGTGCTTTCGTACACGCTGACGGTGATCGGATTGTTTGTCCTGCGTTGGAAGCAGCCCGATACTCCGCGTCCTTACCGTTGCACCGGGTACCCGTGGCTACCGGGTTTCTATGTATTGATCGGCGTCATCTGGACGTTGAATACGATTTTCACGCGTCCCACGGAGGCCTTCTGGGGCGCCACGATTGTGCTCGCGGGCGTGCCCGGGTATGTGTATTGGAAGTACGCGAACCCCAAAACACCGGCGGCGAATTAATCCCTGTAAAATCACTTTTACACTGCCACGACGCTGACTGATCTTATACGGGAGACTCTTGCCGATGCCTGATCCGCTGCTGATTGCACAAAGCACCGATCCGCTCTATTTACTGCCGCAGATGGCGAATCGCCATGGCTTGATCGCCGGGGCAACCGGGACTGGCAAGACTGTGACCTTGCAGGTGATGGCGGAGAATTTCAGCCGCATCGGCGTTCCCGTTTTTGCTGCGGACGTGAAAGGCGATCTCTCGGGAATCAGCCAGCCCGGCAAGGACAATCCTAAAATCGCGGACCGCGTGAAGAAGCTCAAGCTCGACGACTTCAAGTTTGAAAGCTGCTCCGCCACGTGTTGGGATGTTTTTGGAACCCAGGGTCATCCCGTACGATCCACAATTTCGGAGATGGGGCCTCTGCTCTTTAGCCGCATCCTGAACCTGAATGACACGCAGGCCGGTGTGCTGACTCTGGCCTTCAAGATTGCGGACGACAACGGCCTGCTCGTTCTAGACCTGAAGGACCTGCAAGCTTTGCTGCAGCATGTCGGCGATCACGCCGCCGACTACCAGACGCAGTATGGAAACATCTCCGCTGCCAGTATCGGAGCGATTCAGCGGGGGCTACTCACACTGCAACAGCAAGGCGGCGACAAGTTCTTCGGAGAACCAGCCCTCAACCTCGACGATCTGATCCAGACTGACACGAACGGACGAGGCATCATCAATCTGCTGGCCGCCGACAAATTGCTCGGCTCACCACAACTCTACGCGACGTTTCTCCTGTGGCTTCTCTCGGAACTGTTCGAGAAGTTGCCGGAGGTGGGCGATCCCGAAAAGCCCAAGCTGGTTTTCTTTTTTGACGAAGCGCACCTGCTGTTCACGGATATTCCGCCCTACCTCCAGGAGCGTATCGAGCAGGTCGTGCGGCTGATTCGGTCGAAGGGCGTGGGCATCTATTTCATTACGCAGAACCCGCTCGACATTCCGGACGTGATCCTCGGACAACTGGGAAACCGTGTGCAGCACGCCTTGCGGGCATTCACTCCGCGCGACCAGAAATCCGTCAAAGCGGCGGCAGATACATTCCGCGTAAATCCCAAACTCGATGTCGCCACCGTCATCACTCAGCTCGAAGTGGGAGAAGCACTGGTTTCTTTTCTCGACGAGAAAGGCACGCCGGGGATCGTGCAGCGCGCACTCATTTGCCCGCCGCACAGCCAGATTGGCCCGATCACTCCGGACCAGCGAGCGCAACTGATACAGAATTCCATCGTGCAGGGCGTCTACGAAAAGACAGTCGATCGCGAGTCTGCCTACGAGCGGCTGAAGGGGCGAGCCGAACAGACTCCTGCCCCGGGCGCGTCGCAGGACAAACCGTGGTATGCGAACCTGCCTTCGCTCGGCTTCCCCTCAACTGGCAGGCGCGGCGACAGCGTGGTCGAAGCGATGGTGAAGAGTGCCGCACGATCGGTGGGCAGTTCGGTCGGGAGGCAGATCGTGCGCGGAGTACTCGGGTCGCTTCTGGGCGGAAACCGGCGCTAGATCAGCTGGAAATACGACTTGCCCGAACCTCAACTCTCTGCAATCCTTACCGCTCGCCATTTGACGGCGCCATACAAACTCACGCGTGAGTGACCCAGGGCCAGAGTCCATCGCTATCGCCGGATCCGGCGTTTCTGTCGCCGAGGCCGCCGATCCTAACCGCCCCAAGCGGGTCATGGGATTCCGCGACCTGCTTCTTTTCTATGTTGTCACAGGCATCAGCCTGCGCTGGATCGCAACCGCGGCAGCGGCGGGCCCAAGTTCGATCGTCATATGGATCGGGGCGTGGCTCGCTTTTTATACTCCGCTCGCGCTGTCGGTCATCGAGATGTCGTCGCGGTATCCGAATGAAGGCGGCCTGTACGTTTGGACCAAGCGGGCGTTCGGCGACTTCTCCGGGTTCATGGCGGCGTGGACTTACTGGACTTCGAATCTTCCCTACTTCCCTGCCGTGCTGTATTTCGCCGCCAGCAACGTCATCTTCATTCGCGAGGCGGAGTGGGGATATCTTTCCGGCAACGCGACTTTCTACATCACGTTCGCACTGCTGACCCTGATCGCGGCAACGCTGCTGAACATCGTCGGACTCGATGTCGGGAAATGGCTGCACAACATCGGCGCGCTGGCCATGTGGATTCCCGTGATGATCGTGATCGGCATGGGCCTGCTCGCGTATCACCGTTACGGATCGGCAACTACTTTCTCGCTGCACACTATGACGCCGAGCATCCACATGAATGACATTATTTTCTGGTCGGTGCTGACCTTCGCGTTCGGCGGTTGTGAGGCGGCCTCGTTCATGGGAGAGGAAATCAAGAACGCCCGCCGCACGATTCCTCTCACGCTCTTCGTGGCCGGACTAACGGTGAGTTTCTGTTACATCATCGGCACAGTGTGCGTGCTGCTGGCGCTGCCCTCGACGGAGATCAACAGCCTGCAAGGCCTGGTGCAGGCGATCGGCAAGACGGCGGAACGCGTCGGCATGCCCGGAGTTCTACCGCTAGCGGCTTTTTTGATCGCGCTCAGCAACATCGGCGCTTCGGGTGCGTACCTGGCCGCATGTGCGCGCCTGCCTTTCGTGGCCGGCATCGACCGCTTTCTGCCGCCCGCGTTCGGTGCACTCCATCCGCGGTGGGGGACTCCGTGGGTCGCTATTCTGACGCAGACCTTCATCGGGAGTGTTTTTATCTTTCTCGGACAGGCAGGCACCACCGTCAAGGGAGCCTACGACGTGCTGGTCAGCATGGGCGTGATCACCTATTTCATTCCCTACCTTTACGTTTTTGCGTCCATGTTCAAACTGCAACGGGAGGAAGCGGGACCGGACGTGATTCGCGTCCCCGGTGGCAAGCCCGTCGCCTATGCGCTCTCGATCGTGGGATTCACGACCACGGCGTTCACTATTGCAGTTTCCGTGATTCCACAGCCGGATGAGCCGCACAAATTGCTGGCTGTCACCAAAATCGTGGGCGGTTGCGGTGCGCTGGTGCTGATCGGAGTGTGGATTTATTGGGCCGGAAGAAAACGAGCCGCAAAACTTCAGTAATGCATCCCAACATTCGTTGCCTGTGCGGTATCCAGCACAACAATTACGCAGGTATTACAAAGCGGGGCGTAGCGGCGTGTTCCAATTGAGCTGGGACCCGAAACTCCGCATGAGCATTTTCAGCCGCGACAAGACCTTTAGCCAGCCGGTCAATCTGACCATTTCATTGTCATTGGCAATCTTTCACGTTTGCGCCATCGTTGCCTTATTCATGTTCAGCTGGAAAGCCTTGGCATTCGGCCTGTTGATGTGGTGGGTTGCCGAGAGCCTCGGGATCGGCATGGGATACCATCGCCTGCTCACGCACCGCGGGTACAAGACGCCGAAGTGGGTGGAATATTGCCTCACCATCTGCGGTACGCTGGCTCTGCAAGGCGGGCCGATTGGCTGGGTGGCGACGCATCGCCTCCATCACCAGAATTCCGATAAAGACGGCGATCCACACTCGCCACGCGATGGCGGCTTCTGGGCTCACATGGGATGGATCATCACCGGCGAGTCGCTGCACAACAAGTCCATCGAACTTCTGCCCTACGTCCCGGAACTTCGCAAAGACAAGTTCATGATCTGGATCAGCGAATGGCACTGGGTACCGCTGACCGTGATTGCAGTCCTCACGCTTGCGCTGGGTGGATGGAAATTCGTGATGTGGGGAATCTTTTTGCGCACCGTGGTCGGCCTTCACGCCACCTATCTGGTCAACTCGGCCACTCATATATGGGGATCGCGCCGCTTTCGCACCACCGATGCTTCAACCAACAATTTCTGGGTCGCGATGCTGAGTTTCGGCGAAGGCTGGCACAACAACCATCATGCGCATCCGCAATCGGCGCGCCATGGACTGGCTTGGTACGAGTTCGACTTGAACTGGTACGGGATCGCCGCTCTGCGCACCGTGGGCCTGGCATGGGACGTGAAAGTGCCCTCTGCAAGCCGTCTTTCAAGTTGACAAGATCGCTTCTCTAAAGCAAACTTCTGCAACTGATTTTTAGCCGCAAGCGTTAGTCCCCGTACGCTGCATTCACCCACGCACCACACAGAAAGGCTGCTATGAAGACCCTTACCCACCGCACGCTCTCCTTCTCGTCGATCGTTCTCCTCACCGTTCTCCTGACTTTTGCATTGGGCGCCACCGCCGCTGCGCAGTCCCACCTTACCGGGACATTGCCAGACGGTGCGACCTATGTCATCGATGTGCCGGCTAACTGGAACGGAACGCTTCTGCTCTATAGCCACGGCTATGTTTTCCCGGGCGGCGCCAATCCGGCTCAGGACGTGGGCGATGGGATCACGGCAACCTATGTTTTCGGCGCCGGATACGCGCTGGCAGGTTCTTCTTATGCTTCGACTGATTGGGCTGTAAAAGAGGCGATCCCGGATCAGATCGCGGTGCTCGACGCTTTCAAGACCCGCGTCGGCACGCCCACCACAACCATTGCATGGGGACACTCGATGGGGGGCATGATTTCAGCGGCGCTGGTTCAGCAGTTCCCCACCCGGTTTAATGGCGCGCTGCCCATGTGCGGGATCGTCGCCGGCGCCGTAGGACAATGGAACCAGTGGCTCGACGGTGCGTTCGTTTTCAACACGCTGCTGGCGGGCGGCACACTCCAACTCGTTCACATCACCAACCCTAACAATTTTGCAAATGCCGAAACAATCCTCGGCGCCGCTCAGGGAACTCCGCAGGGGCGGGCGCGTCTTGCACTCGCGGCGGCCTTTACCGACACACCAGGCTGGGCCGATCCGTCTTTGCCGGAGCCTGCACCGACCGACTATACGACTCGGCAGGTAAACCAGTTCTTGTGGCTGGCCAATGGCGAGTTCCCGTTGATGTTCGCGTTCCGCGCGGAACTGGAAGCGCGCGCCGGAGGGAATCCATCCTGGAACACGGGCGTGAATTACGCCACGCTCCTGAAAAAATCGAATTCACTGGCCGAAGTGCAGGCGCTGTATGCCGCTGCGGGCCTCAGTCTGGATGCCGATCTGGCCACGCTGAAGGGTGCAAAGAGAATTTCCGCGGATGCCGCGGCGAAGACCTATCTGACCCAGAACGTTACTTACAACGGCCAGATCACCGTCCCCGTGCTGACCTTGCACACCACCGCCGACGGCGGTGTAAATGTCGAAAACGAAAAAGCCTACAGCACGACTGTACACACGGCAGGCAACACTCTGCTCTTGAAAGAAACGTTCGTGCATCGCGCGGGGCATTGCGAGTTCACGCCCGCGGAAACCATCGCAGCATTGCAGAAACTTGCAACCCGCGTGACGACTGGAAAATGGAAGGCGATCACACCGGCAAGCATGAATAGCGCAGCGACTGCGCTCGGTCCGGGATACAACGTCCTCTTTCTCAATAACCAGCTCGTACCGGTGGCCCCGGAGTTTGAGAAATTCACTCCGCTGAATTTCCTGCGCCCGTTTGACGCGTTCAGCAACTGAGTAGGGCGTGCCCCTGAAACACGTTGCTACAGGGCCGTAGTTTGAAGACCGACCAAAGTGGCTGTGACGGGGGCCACAGACTGCGGCCATTGATTGCCTCATCGTAGTAACGTCCTCGAAACACATCGTTGCCGCCGCACCCTCAGTTGCCTCAGCCGCGTAGCGGCGGCATGCGAAAGCCCGGCACGGCAGTGCCGGGTAGGCGAGCGGCGGGCACGAGTCCCGCAGGGACGGCACCCATGGCGCACAAATATCCGAACGTCCTGATTCATCTCGTTTTCAGCACCAAACAACGCCGCGACCTGATCCCGGTCCAACTCCACGCAATGTTATGGAAATATCTCGCTGGCATAGGACGGAATCACAAGATCCCTGTCTTCTGCGCGGGGGGCACATCCAATCATGTCCATCTTCTAATTGCATTGCCGTCGGATGTGACCGTTGCCAAGGCGGTCCAGGTTTTGAAAGCGAACTCCTCCCGTTGGATCGGTGAGCATGGGATCGCATTCGCCTGGCAGGAAGGTTACGGAGCATTCAGCGTAAGTGCGTCAAACGTCGCGATCGTGCGCCATTACATCGAACATCAGGCGGAACATCACGCCAAACGCAGCTACGAGGATGAGTTTGTGACATTGTTAAGAAAAACCGGGGTGGAATTCGAACCCGATCAGGTTTTCGGGTGAGGGTGCCGTCCCTGGCGGGACTTGATCTTTGCTGATGCCTACCCGGCACTACCGTGCCGGGCTTTCACGTTCCGCCGCTTCGCGGCTGGTCATCAGAACGGGAGTCAAACACCGTGATCATTTGACCGCGAGTAGACCCACAACGCTCTCCGGCGCGCCAGAATTCCCTCACACCAACTGGAGAGCCCATACAGCACCGCACCCACTAAGAGGCCAAGCGTTACCATTACTCCGACTTCGGCTAGGCCCCCTGCAGCGGCCGCCAACCAAAATTGCTTCTCTTGTGCAATCCCGACCAGGATGTTCGTGACGCCGTCCGTGAGCATTACAAAGGCAAGGATCAGCGTAAGTACAGCCATTCTCTTAATTCCCACTGCTTTGGAAGCACACATTTCATATGCATACAGAAATGAAGCGTCGGGAGGCTTTTTGCTTTTCGACAATAGTCCTCCAAGCCAGAGTTGGCGCGCCATGCCTACTGACCTGATGATAGAGATCCCCAGAACCAAAAGTAGATAGAGAACAAACAGTTTGTTCTGCCAAGGCATCTGGCGGTCGACTATGATCGGATCCCACGCAACGTTTGTCTCTTGCACTCAGCCTCCGGGATACAATTCGCTCTATCGACTAGAGAATCTGTCACTCTATTAGACACCGGCAGTCTGAAATTGGCGCTGGCACGCAACCCATACCCGCAACAACAAGAAAGGCACGAAGATATTCTCCGTGCCTCTGTGTCTCTGTGGTGAATAAGTCCTTAGACCGGCGTCGCCGTCTTCCTCTTCGGATTGAAGAACGGCAAAGGCACGACCGTCGCGGTGGTCTGCTTGCGTTGCGCTTCGATGGTTAATTCCATCTGGAGCTTTGTCCCGACTTTCGAATGATCGGAATCGACGCTGGCTAGCGCAATCAACTTCTTCAATAGGGGCGAGAACGCAGTGGTCGTGGCTTTCCCTACCTGGCGGTCTCCGGAATAGACCGGCACTGGTGTTCGCGAAGCCTGGCTGGGCGCGGCGGGAGACAATCCGAATTTGTCGAACTGCTCTTCGACTTCGACCCAATCGACTTCGAGTCCAACCAACTGGCGGGCTACTCCCTGTCTGACATCGCGCGCCAATGCACGTTTCCCGATGAAATTCTCTTTATCGAGATGCACCATCTTCCCGAAACCCAATTCGTAGGGCGAATATTTCTGGGAAGCAATCAGCGCTTTCTTGGAACTCGAGTAGTCCACTTCGATCAGTAACAGGCCGGCTTCCACGCGAGAGACATCCAACGCCAGCATTCCGGCGGGATGAATATCGAACTGCTTGCCCTTGGACATCAGTTCATCCCAGACCTTGACAGCGTCATTCCACGGGATCCAGATTTCGTAGCCGAGATCGCCGGTATATCCGGTACGCGAAATGTCCACGGGCACGCCTGCGATCTTGCCACTCGTCTTGCGGAAGTATTTCAGGTTGCTGATATCCGCGTCGGTCACGGCCTTGAGCAACTTCGCCGAGGTCGGCCCTTGCAATGCGAGGGCAGCAGTCTGTTCCGAGATGTCTTCGACCTGAACGTCCATGTTTAGACCGTTCTGGCGAATCCAGCGCAGGCTGGGATCGGCAGCGGTCCAGCGATACTTGTTTTCTTCGAGGCGCGTAATCGTACCGTCGTCGATCACCTTGCCGTCTTCATCGCACCAGCAGCAATAGATCACCTGCCCGACCGCGACTTTGTTAACGTCGCGCGTGATGATGCGGTTCACGAGCTTGGTGGCATCCTTGCCGGTGATCAGATACTTGTAGAGCGGTGAGATATCAATCAGCGCACACGCGTTGCGGATCGCGTTGTACTCGTGCTCGTGATGTACTTCATAAACGCTGACCGTGTAGTATCCCGACCATTCCCGGTAGTTCAGGCTGTGGCAGAGGGCAAGAGTTCGCTCGTGAAATGCAGTTCCAACTGGCAAGGGTGGCCTCGTGTGTCGGCTTTCCTCTGTGTTCTCCGTGACCTCTGTGGTTAAGACTTTGCCTTCCTAACCGAAGATGTCACACGATACACAGAGAAAACCTTGAACGCCGGATTATATGAGCCAGCAGGCTCGCTCAGCAAGGGTGGAAATACATTGACCCAAAGTCAGAACTGGCGCGTAAGTGTAGAGACAAAAAGATAGTTTACCGATAGAATGGCGAGTCACTTTCGAAGCACTTCCTGCCCTCTGGATCGAACTATGCCTGCAGCCGCAAGCAGTAACAAATACGACGTGATTGTGATTGGCGGAGGCCATAACGGCCTGACCACGGCCGCCTACCTGGCCAAAGCGGGACGAAAAGTTCTGGTGCTGGAGCGCCGGCACGTTCTCGGCGGCGCTGCGTGCACGGAAGAAGTTTTTCCCGGATTCAAGTTTTCGGTTTGCTCTTACGTCGTGTCGCTGCTGCGGCCGGAGATCATCCGCGATCTCGATCTGCCGCGGCATGGCCTGGAAATTCTTCCGCTCGATGGGACGTTCACACCCATGCCGAGCGGCGATTATCTGTGGCGCGTCAACGATCATGGCAAGACGCACCGCGAAATCGCGCGCCACTCGCGGGTTGACGCTGAGGCTTACGACGAATTCGGCAAGGCGATGCAGGCAATGTGCCGCTTCGTGAAGCCAATCCTGAGCATGGTCCCGCCGGACCCCGCGACGCTGAATCCGAAAGAACTGATGAAGATGTTGTTCCTGGGACGCCGTTTTCAGGACATGACGAGCGGCGACAAATACAACCAGGTCCAGCTCATGACGATGAGCGCGATCGATTTCCTCGATCAATGGTTTGAGACGGACGTGCTGAAAGCCACCATGTCGGCGTCCGGAATTATCGGGACGTTTCTCGGCGTGCGCTCGCCGGGGACGGCCTACGTACTGCTCCATCACTACATGGGAGAGATCGACGGCGCATTCCGCGCCTGGGGATTCGCGCGCGGAGGTACGGGAGCAATCTCGAATGCGATCGCGGCCGCGGCCGTGGAGGCAGGCGTCGAGATTCGCACCCAGACGCCGATTTCAAAAATTATCGTCAAGAACAATCGCGCGGTTGGCGTCGCTCTGGACAATGGCGACGAAATTTATGCGGATGTGATTTCTTCGAGCGTCGATCCCCGGCTGACGTTCGTCAAGATGATCGATGCAGGAGTCCTGCCAGCCGAATTCATGGAAGGCGTGAATCGCTACAAGTTCCGAGGATCGTCGGGTAAAGTGAATCTCGCTCTCGACGGCCTGCCGAATTTCAAGTGCCTGCCCGGCGTAGGCGCGCACCTTCGCGGTGCGATGTCGATCTCACCAAGCGTCGAGTACATGGAAAAGGCGTACGACGAAGCGAAGTACGGACACTGGTCCTCGCATCCTTACATCGACATGGTGATCCCGACGCTGACCGATCCCTCGGTTGCGCCTCCGGGCAAGCACGTGATGTCGTGCTTCGTGCAGTACGCGCCGTACAAGCTGGCGCCCGGCCTCGACTGGGATACGGAAAAAGAAAAGTTTGGCGACGCGGTCATCAACGCCATTGCCGAATACGCGCCCAACATTAAAGACATCATCCTGCATCGGCAGGTAGTGACGCCGCTTGATCTGGAGCGCGAATGGGGATTGAGCGAAGGCAATATCTTCCAGGGTGAACTCTCGCTGGAGCAACTGTTCTTCCTGCGTCCAGTGGCAGGATGGGCGGCTTTCCGCACTCCCATCAAGAACCTCTATCTGTGCGGTTCGGCGACGCATCCGGGCGGCGGCATCATGGGCGCTCCGGGACGATTGGCGGCGCTGGAAATTCTTAAAGACGGAAAGGCTGCCTGATTTCCAGGAAAACGATCATGGCTGAAACACGCGATGTGATCATTGTCGGTGGCGGGCACAATGGCCTGGTCACAGCCTTTTACCTCGCCAAGGCGGGATTCAAACCACTCGTGCTGGAACGCCGCGCGCAGGTGGGCGGCTCGGCAATCACGGAAGAATTTCATCCCGGGTTTCGGTGCTCCACACTTGCCCATAACGCGGGATCGCTGCGCGCCGATGTCGTGCGCGACATGCAGCTCAAACAGCATGGCTTGGAATTAGTGACCCCCGAGGTCAGCACCGCTTCGTTGCTGCCGGACGGCCGCGCATTGCTTCTCTATGCCGATCCGAAACGGGCGGTGCAGGAAATCGCCCAGTGGTCGCAGAAAGACGCCACCGGCTATACCGACTTCGGAGCCGCGCTCGGCAAGATCGGCAAAGTCATTGGTCAGGCGCTGACGTTGACTCCCCCAAACATTGACAACCCAAGCAGTGGCGATCTTTGGGGCATGTTGAAGACGGGCCGTGCGATCCGCAACCTCGGCAAGAAGGATATGTATCGCGTGCTGCGCTGGGGACCGATGGCGGCAGCGGACTTAGTATCCGAATTCTTCGACACCGAACCGTTGCGGGCAACGGTTGCGGCCAGGGGAATTTTTGGGACGTTTCTCGGACCGTGGTCAGCGGGAAGTGCATTGGTCCTGATGTTGCGTGCGGCGGCGGATCCGACGCCCGCGGGCACGGTACAGTTTGCGATCGGAGGCGCCGGCCAGATTACGCAAGCCATGTCGGCGGCCGCCCGACAGGCGGGTGCAGAGATTCGTCCGTCCGCTGACGTCGTCGAAATTCGAGTCAAGGATGGCGTCGCAACCGGAGTGGTGCTCGCTTCGGGAGAAGAAATCTCCGCGAAGGCCGTGGTCTCGAACGCAGATCCAAAACGTACTCTGATGCGTCTTGTGGATCCGACTCACCTCACGCCTGACTTCGTGCAGAAGATCCAGAATTATCGCTCGCTGGGAACAGTCGCGAAAATCAACCTCGCACTTTCAAGTCTGCCGGAGTTCCCTGCTCTCAAAGACTTCAACATGCTGAAAGGCCGCATCCAGATTAGTCCTGAGATTGACTACATCGAGCGCGCATTCGACGAATCCAAGTACGGAAACTTCTCGCGCCAGCCTTATCTCGAGATTACTTTCCCTTCGCTCACCGATCCATCGCTCGCTCCAGCGGGCCAGCACGTGATGTCGATTTACATGCAGTACGCGCCTTACAAACTGAAGAATACCGATTGGGAAAGCCAGAGGACGGCTCTCGGCGAGGCCGTGGTAAAAACGATCGCTCAATATTCGCCTTCGTTGCCGCAGAAAATCCTGCGCCACCAGATCATCACCCCCAAGGATTTGGAAGACAATTACGGACTTACGGGCGGCCATATTTTCCATGGCGAGCTTTCGCTGGATCAGTTCTTCACGATGCGGCCGTTGCTCGATTGGGCGCGCTACCGGACTCCAATCGAAAAGCTCTATTTGTGCGGGAACGGAACGCATCCTGGAACAGGGTTGACCGGCGGTTCGGGCGCCAACGCCGCGCGGGAGATTGTACTCGCTCTCAAAAAGTGATCCGCAAAGTTGTTTCTTGTAGCTGTCATCCCGAGCGGAGCGAGGGATCTGCAGTCTCCCCTGGGCGAATACCTGCAGATCCCTCGCTCCGCTCGGGATGACAGAGCTCTTAGAGCATCGTGGAAATTGGATTATCCATGCATAACTCCGCCATCCTTCTCGTCTCCTGCCCCGACCGCAAGGGCGTGGTGGCTTCGATTGCGGACTTCATCTTCCGGCACAACGGCAACATCCTGTTCGCCGACGAGCATGGAGACGAGGAGTCGAATCTATTTCTGACCCGGGTCGAGTTCGATCCATCGCAGTTCAATTTTGACCTTGCGGAATTTTCCGATCGTTTTGCCTCGATTGCCAGGGAATTTGAAATGTCATGGCGCCTGGCCCATTCGACGGACCGGCCGCGCCTGGCGATTTTTGTTTCCAAGTACGACCACTGCCTGCAGGACCTGCTCTACCGGCATCAGAATGGAGAATTGCGCTGCGACATTCCCCTGATCATTTCCAATCATCCGGACAACCAGCGTATCGCCGACTTCTATCACGTACCCTATGTTGTCGTTCCGGTAAACAAAGACAATAAGCGGGAAGCAGAACAGAAGCAGATGGCGCTTCTCCGCGAGCACCAGTGCAACCTGGTCGTGCTGGCGCGCTACATGCAGGTGTTGTCAACCGAATTTACGGCCGCCATCGGCTCCCAAAATCTTATTAACATCCACCATTCCTTTCTTCCGGCCTTTGTTGGCTCGCGTCCTTATCACCAGGCGTTTCAACGGGGAGTCAAGCTGATTGGGGCCACCGCCCATTACGTCACCGAGGTACTCGACGACGGACCGATCATTGAGCAGGACGTGGTCCGGATCTCGAACCGGGACACGGTCGAACAGCTCACCGAAAAGGGCCGCGATATCGAAAAAGTCGTACTTTCGCGTGCCGTTCGCTGGCATGTGGAAAACCGCGTGTTGCTGTATGGGAACAAGACGGTCGTTTTTCAGTAGCAACTCGAAAGCCCGCCAGCTCGCGGATCGGGGTTCCTGCCTGCGGTCGTGTCACTTCCGTAACCACGCTTACAATTGCGCCCCAATCCCGTTTCGGCTTTACTAGAGTTAACCCTTTAGAAGATCAGTGGGGACTTTGCCTCCAAAGGAGCGCGTTTGGCAGAGGATCCAAAATGGGAACTGGCCCTTCTGGTTACCGTCCAGAGCTTTTATCAGCGCCTGATGAGCGACCATCTGGGCGGGGAAATTCCTACGCCTGCCGAACTCAACGCTGAGGCGATTGGGCGGGATGAGGATGTCCGCGGCACGCTGGCTCGGATGAAAGTCTGGATCCAGTTGCTCGACATCGCGGTCACGCCGGCGATCTTGCGAATCGGCATGGGCTCCGACCTGGATGCCGAAATTGCCGAAGCGCTGCTCCGTTACTTTGCCCGCCATCGCGATGACTCGGCTACGAATCGCGATAAGACTGATCTCGTAGCGACCTTCTTGTATCGCCGACCCAGAGTCTCCGGTCAGTGGGAACAGCGCGGTTATGGCCTGGATGGATCACTGCCGCTGGCGCCGTTTGAAATTGCGTTGCTGGAGATTCTCTCGGAGTCCGAAGCCCCGAATCTGCCCGAACAGCATGTCCAGCGGCTGCGCGAGTTTGGCCCGCTCCTGGACGAAGCCAACCGTTTCCAGGATTTCAACGCACTCATGGATTCGGGAATCATTCCGCGTGTCCGCGCATTGAAAGCCTCGCTGGGAGACTCGTTTTATCATCCCGGAGTGCTGGCTACCCTGGCTCCCTATAACGCCGCGTTTGGGCAACGGTTCGATGAACTGTTCGCTGCAGCGACTACCGAAATCAAGGACTTTGCGAACCGCCTGGAAGAACTCGGCGGCAACATCCTGAGCACCGTCGATGGCGTGGAAGTCACGGTCGAACACGTGGCCGCCCTTAACGAGGGCGAACTGCTGAAGGGCGATTACGCGACTGCCCTCGAAAAATTCGGGCGCGTGTCCAAACTGAAAAAGGAATTAGAGCGCCGGCCTCCGTTACGGCGTGCCCCGCAGCCGGCGACCGCAGCACATTCGGTAGGTAGTGGCGGTGCGGCAGCAGCGCCTGCTCGCGCCCCGAAGTTCGTTCCATCCGCGATCACGCCGCAGGCGCTTTCCATTGAGGAAGCCAAGCTGCGCCGGGTGGAGGAATCGATTCGCGTTTTTGTGCGGGTTGCCGATCCCAAATTTCGCCAGATCGTCCCCATGCGCTATTTCAACCTCATGCTCAGTCCCTCCGAAGTCGAGGCGTACACCGCCGACTATCTGGAGGAGGCAAGTCCGCGCGCCGGGATTGGCCGGATGCTGCTGCGCGTCGTGGCCGTGATTGCGCGCATCACCACTGAACTGGAAGAACTCAAGCGCTCGCAAAATTCCCCTTCCGTCTGGAAGTTACATGCCGACTCGCTGGTAGTATTGTTGGACTTGGCACGGCGGCTTTCTGGAGCTGTCGAGCAACTTGCTCTGGAAATCGGCCAGCAACCGGACACGAATTCCCGTAGTGAAGGGCTCCGCGATACACTGGGAAAGCTTCAGGAAAGAACGGGCCAGGTCGTAAAAATCCTCGCGCAGGCCTAGCCGTTTGCGCCACAACGTGAGTGCGTGGATGATCGATCCACCGTCACGGACCGGCAGTAATGACACCGACACTCATCTGGATTGACGAACCGGGCAACGAAGCATGGGCTTGCTCAGGCTGTCGTTGGAGATATCCTGTTCCGACATTTCTGAGCGACCCGGAAGCGAAACGAGCCTACGACCGCTTAGCCACCGCCAAGTTCAGTGAGCACGTGTGCGAACTGCCCGCCCCGCAACGGGAGATTGAAGACACCTCGACCGAACCGACCTTCACGAAGCGTGTGATGAAACTACTGAAGGTCGGCTACAAGCCCAAAGACGCTGTCGATATCGCACTTGATGAGATTGCGCTCGAACACAGAAACGATCCCGATGTGATGACGCAGGCGCACGCCGATGCGAAGGACTTTCTGCAGAGAGTAAAAGAAGGACGGATCTAGCTACGGAGTCTGAACTTTGGCAGCGACTTCAGGCCCCATCTGAGGAAATCGTCCACTATAAAAGGGACGAGCCTGATGGCCCGTCCCTTATTCAAAACAAGCCCGCGAATTCTAGTGAATGTCGAACTGCTCCTGATGCAGCGCTGGATCCGATTTGATGATGATCGTTTTCTTGATCATCTCTTCCATTTCGTTCAGCAAGCGAGCGTTGTTGGCCTTGAGCGACTTTGCGACTTCTGGATTCACTCGCAGCATGGCATCCGTATGCTCGATCTGTTTCGAAATCTTCCGCATTTCGACGTAGATTTCGTTACAGACGGTGTTCACCGACTTCACGTACCCGGTGGCCTGGCAATAAGGGCAGGAGGTCCCGATGGTACGTTCCAGCGATTGCTTGACGCGTTTACGGGTAATCGCAACTAGGCCGAAGTCATTAAACTGGAGGACTTTTGAGGGCGCGCGATCGGCACGGAGCGCTTCTTCCAGAGCCTGCATGACTTTCTGCCGGTTGCGGCGTTCATCCATATCGATGAAATCGATGATGATGATACCGCCCAGATCGCGCAGACGAACCTGACGCACGATCTCCTTGATCGCGTCCACGTTCGTTTTGACGATGGTGTCTTCCAGGCGAGACGTCTTGCCGACGTATTTGCCGGTGTTGACGTCGATGGCGACCAGCGCTTCGGTCTGGTTGATGACGATGTATCCGCCACTCTTCAGCCAGACTTTCGACTTCAGGGCTTTGTTGATTTCTTCATTCAGCCCGAATTGTTCGTAGAGCGGCGTTTCCTTCGTATACAGCTTGACTCGCTTCACGAGTGCCGGCTGAAAACGGTTTGCGAAACGCAGGATGCGTTCGTATTCGCTTTCGGTGTCGACCCAAATGACTGAGAAATCGGACGTCACCTGATCGCGCAGCACACGTTCCACAACGTTCAGATCGTGGTAAATCAACGCCGGCGACTTCCCGCTATCGGACCGCGACTTGATCTCGTTCCATAGATTCTTCAGGAACCGGATGTCGGCGCGAAGTTCCTCGTCCGAGGCTCCCTGCGCCGCGGTGCGGACAATGAAGCCGCCGTGACCGTTTTCGCGTTCACTCTGGATGATGCGCTTGAGGCGCAGCCGCTCTTCTTCCGACGCGATCTTGCGAGACACTCCCGTATGGTTCACGGTGGGCATGAACACCAGGAAGCGTCCCGGCAAGGCGATGTGACTGGTGATTCGAGCGCCCTTCTTGCCAATCGGTTCCTTGGCAATCTGGACCAGAATCTCCTGGCCTTCCTTGAGCAGTTCGCTGATCTGCGGAACGACTGTATTTTCGCGACGCTTAAAACGACGCCCGCCGCGCCGTCCACGATGTCGATCAAAGGCCGGTGCGGGACGCTGTGCTCGTTGCAATCTCGCTTCGCCCGGTGATGTGCGCACTTCTGCGCTGGCGTCCAAAGTGCCGGCGCCAATGGCTTCCGCTTCCAGCAACGCTTCGGCTTCTTCTTGCGCTTCTTCGAGTTCGAGTTCTTCGGCTTCGATCTCCGATTCTTCGACGGCGGCTTCCGGATGCTCCGAGCCTGCTTCATGAACTTCCTGAGCGGCGCCTTCCGCAACCGGCTGGGCGCCTAATTCGTGCTCTTCATGAAATTCCTCATGCTCATCGTGCTCGCGATCTTGATGCTCCGTGGAGACATGCTGCTGTTCCCCTGCGGAAATATGTGTGTCTCCGGCGGCTCGAGTTTCTTCTTCCAGTTCTTCGAATGCGGCATCGTCTTCGAGCTCTTCGGCGTAAGCGTCGAGATCGGCTTCTTCCTCTTCGATTTCCTGCTCTTCCATGTGTCCAACAGGAATTTCGACAATGGAGCGGAAGTGCTCCTCATGAGCAATGTCCGGAAGCGAGGCCGAAGCAACTTCACGGGGCTCGAAAACTTCGGAAGGTGCGCTCGAAACCGTCTCCTGCACATCTTCATAGGTTTCGGTGGGCGCAACGTGCTCGTGTTGCTCATGGAGGGGTTCGACGGCCGCGAATATCGGCTCGTCGTCAGGGAAGTTCCCTGCTACAGACGTTGGCACCGGACGTTCCTGCACCGGCGCTTCCGCTCGAGGGGATGCCGCTTGCGGTTGTTGGCGATATTTCGAGATCGACTCGCCAGGAAGGATGATCGGCTGATATCCGGCGGGCGGACCGTAATCATAGTCGCGTCCTACGCGCGATTCTGGAACGGCAGGGCGCGACGGGCGAGCTTCAACGGGAGCACGATCCCGTTCCGGTGCTCGTTCGGCTCGCGGTTCGGTGCGCTCCCCACGATCACGCTCGCCAGTACGTCCACGACGACGACGGCGACCGCGGAAACCACGAGGCTCACGTGCTCCGTTGGTCCCATTTGAGCTTTCCAGCGACTCATCCTGCGCGCCACCTTCGGCGGGCTCGCTGGCAACCTGGCTGGATGAATTAAACGAGCGAGTTTCGCCCGACGGCGACGCTTGCTCCGAGTTCCTGGGCGGACGTCCCTCCCCGGCCGGACGACCGGCGGGAATGGGCTCATCCAGATCTTCGTCCTGCTGCTCCAGATCCATGAAATCGGAAACGTACAGGAATGCATCGCGTTCCAGTCCTATGTCGACAAAGGCGGATTGCATGCCAGGCAGCACGCGGGTCACACGGCCCTTGTAGATGGAACCGGCTAAGGTGTATTCGTTCTCAAGTTCGAGGTAAACTTCGGCGAGTAAATCGTCTTCCACAATGCCCACTTTGGTTTCGTGGGGTGTGGAAGTTACATACAATTCTTTGTTCATGCATACTCCGGTTTTTCTTCACCGGAGCAAAGAGATGGTAAGCGGAAGGATTGAGGAGTTCAGCGCGGTTTCTGGCACACATCTGGGAAGTTCCGGAATCAGTTCCGGAGCCCACACCATCGTGAAAATTCAGAACTCGTCTGTACTGATCGCATCTTGTACTTCGTCAGGTTGTGACCGCTCTCTCAGATTTCTGAGGGGGCCGTTACCCAAGCCTGACGGATTCAATCCTGTCCGGCTCTCTTCGCCGGTGAATTGCCCTCCTTTTTCGCGAGGGCGTTCGTAATTGCGTAATCTTGTTCGTGGCACCGTTCTCAAGGGCGCCAGATATTGCCTTCCGTCTTAGTTCACGAAGCGGCGCATCCGGACATTCATCACCATCCCCAGCGCCAGAAACATAAACAAGACAGAAGATCCGCCGTAACTCATGAGCGGCAGGGGTATTCCGGTGACTGGCATAAAGCCAACCACCATGCCCACGTTGACCAGGATGTGAAAGCTAAGCACAGCCACCACTCCCATAACCAGGAAAGCTCCGGCGCGGTCGGGCGCCGTTTGAGCGTTCTGGGTCAAACGCATCAGCACTATGAAGTATAACAGCAGCACCCCCAGAGCTCCTACAAACCCGTGTTCTTCCGCAAATGCCGCAAAAATGAAGTCCGTTTGCGGCACCGGCAGGAAAGCCAGGTGGGTTTGCGATCCCTGGCTGCTACCCCAGATCCCACCCGATCCGACCGCGATCAGGGACTGGTTCACCTGGTATCCGGAGCCTTGACGGTCCGCATCCGGATTCAGAAAACTGGTAAGACGCTCTTTCTGGTAAGGCTTCAGGACGTGTACCCGGTCCGAGAAAAATACAGCGCCGATTAGGACAGCCCCGATCAAGACCACTGGTAATGCCTGTCCGAGCCTCAGTCCGCCCAAAAACAATGCCATGACAGCAATGGGGATAAATGTCAGCGCGGTTCCGAGATCAGGCTGGGCGAGCACCATCAGCATCGGAAAGCCAACAATCAGCCCTGCCTTGATGAAATCTGACCAGGCAAGTTCCCGTTGTTGCAGATCGGAAAAGTACTTGGCGACGGCCAGAATCAGGATCAGCTTTACCCATTCGGAAGGCTGGAAATGCACGTTGCCGGGGAGTTTGATCCAGCGTCGCGCGCCCAGATATTTCTGCCCAAAGAGGAGGACCGAAATCAGCGACGCCAGCGCAGCAATGTAAATCCAGTGGATTCTTTCGAGCAGCGCCTGGTAGTTGATTAGGCTGACCAAAAACATCGCGCCCACACCGGCAACCACCCAATAGATTTGCCGGATGTGCGCACCCGCAAACTTGGTATGTTCCGTGGCGCTGTGGATTTGAAGCACGCCGAGTGCGCAGATGATGAGCACGAAGGTCATCAGCACCCAGTCGAAATCCCGGTAGGAGACGTAACGCGACATGAGTTCAGTCGCTCCGAGACTTCATTGGCAATTCTGGGTTGGACATGCGGGACTGAGCGGATCGTCACCCTGGAGAAGGACCCAGGTGGTCACGCCGCCTACGATAGCGATGCCGGTATAGAGAGCCGCGCTGGAACTTAGGATTCCGCCGCCCGCTGCAGTTGCCGCACCCGGCCCGCGGTGTTTCCGCTTCTTCTTTTTCTCGGGATTGGAGGTATCGTCGCGAGTAGTCTGCTGTCCCTGTTGGATGGTGGTCGTACCCGACTGATCCTGAACCGTCAGATCACCTTTGCTAGCCACGATCTGGACCTGCCCATCGACGTCGGCAACCTGGAACTCAGTCCACGAATTGCCGGCAGGCTTGATGGTGACTTCGCCGGCATGCGTCGCCAAACCTTGCGCCGTGCTGACACGGACCGCACCATGTTCCACTTCAACGGCTGATCCCTGGAACTTAACAAGGGAGTCTGCAAGCACCATCACGCTGGAACCGCTGGCGTTCAGGTTAGCCGTGGAATCCAGGCGGGTCTGCACCATGTCGCCGTCAAACAATGCGGCCGACTTGGGAACCGTGCTGCCGTTGACCCAGGCAGTGCCGTTGGAATAGAGCATTGCCGATGCTGAGTCCACCGCCAATAAATGCGCAGGAAGCAACATCGCCAGCACTATACTTAACGCAGACCGCAGCGCTGTCTGTGACATGGTCAAACTCACTCCTGCAATGCTCACGATTTCCGATAATCCTATTCCGCAACTCGTTTGCAGTCAATCATGTTGTTGAACTTCTGAATATTTTTTCCCAGTTACTTCAGTCCGCAACCTGCCGTTCGGTTTTCGCATCTGCCGATCCTTCACGATGCTGAGTTCTTTTGCCAGCACTGGCACGAGCGCTTGCGTGAAAGCCACTCGATGCCGAAGCCAGCGTCCCGGGTACGGCAGCTCAAGATGATTTCCATCCCAATTCGCTCGTCGCCGCGAGCGTCGGACATTTGCCTCGATCGAACGTACAACAGTAACAATGCACTTCGGACGAAGCCGCTCCATCACTCTACTGAGGCGCAGTTCCCCATCCTGGCATGTTCTCTTGCGCCGCCTGGGTTCCATGCGATCAACGGGAATCCCACAAAGATCGACCAGATAGCAACCGAGTGCCTGAAACGATGCCAGAAAATCAGTTTCCTTGATCCCGGGGAATGCAATCTCAAACGCGTCTCGAATGGCGCGATACAGTCCGGAGTCGGCGCGATAGAAAAATCTTCCGGAAGCCGGAGGCGACTCGCCGACAAACAATATCCGCACGTCCGCTGGACGATAGCGCCTCCGCAGGCGCTCTCGGGCCAGGCTCGCACTACGACTGGTAAGCGATTGCTTCTTCATGTTCCCTGATTAACTCTACTTCGTCGCCCACACGAATCTCGCCCCCGCGAACCACGTAACAGTTCAGCGCGAGCTTGCCATCGAATTTTCGGACGATTTCTCGGAGAACGCGATGGTCCTCCTTCAGAGTGTCCGGATCGAACGTCGTCATTACGCAGCGCATGCGCAGATCGACAACTCCGATTCGTACCTCTCCAATGCGGAGAATTTGGCCAGGCCACGTTCGCTCAGCCAGGCCCTCAACTCCGCCGATGACAATGTTCGGCCGCAGACGTCTGCTGTCATGGCCAAAGGCGGCAATGGCCCCGTCACTCGCGACCAGCAAGGGCAGGATGTCAAATCGGTCGGTAGAATCGTCGCGCACCAGCCTTGCGCCCGGTCCGACGATATCGACGACACCTTGCAAAACGTGCGCATCACTCCACGGCAAACCTTCCACCACGGGTTCGCCTGAGGAATCCAAGGTGGCATGGTGACCCAACAGTTTGGGATGAGTCCGAGAAGTGATGACCCGACCGCGGCTGTCTTCAACATGCACCACGCGGTCTCCGGCAATGCCGAGAGGACCGACCATGGCCGACCCAATCCGCTCGCCGGCCATGGACTTCACGGGATAACGCCAGATTTCAGCGACGTACATGCAGGCCCTTTCGAGGACATAAGCCATCCACCCCGATGCCCGGTTACGCGACTTTCCGCTTGTTCGTAGCCAAGTCGCCGTCCACTTTCTCTGCGTGGAATCGCAACATGTTTTCCGCGATCGCTTCGAGGCTATCCTCCACCGCAAAATGGCCGGAGTCCAGGCGGTGCATCTCCGCGTTCGGCAGGTCTTTCAGAAACGCTTCTCCGCCTTCGGGCGTGAAGAACAGATCGTTCTGCCCCCAGAAGATCAGCGTCTTCGGCTGTTTCTCGCGCAGAAACTTCTGCCACGCCGGATACAGTTCAACGTTCTTTCGGTAGTCGTAGAACAGATCGAGTTGGACGCGCCGCGAATTCGGACGCGCCATGAAGTGGGCGTCCATCTGCCAGTTGTCCGGGCTGATCAGTTCAGGATTCTTGTGTCCGTGCAGGTAAACCGCCTTGATCGTGTCCGGTGCCAGCAATCCTTCGACGCCTTGCTCGGTTTCAGGCGTGCGATTCTTCCACAGAGAGTGACGCAGCCCACCCCAGGCGTCGCTGAAGCCGACTTCGTAAGCGTTGGTGTTCTGGATGATGAGCCAGTCCAAGGCGTCCGGCTGGCGCGTCATGATTCGGAAGCCGACCGGGCCGCCGTAGTCCTGCACCAACATCCCGTAGTGAGCAAAGCCTTTGGCTTGCAGAAAATGTTCGGTCACGTCCGCGAGTTTGTCGAAGGTGTAATCGAAGCTAGCCGGGTCGGGCATGTCGCTGTTGCCGAACCCGGGGTAGTCGGGAGCGACCACGTGAAAGCGGTCAGCGAGCGCGGGAATGAGATTGCGGTACTGGTGGGACGATGCCGGCCAGCCGTGCAGCAGCACCAGTTTGGGATTGGATGGATTGCCCGCTTCGCGGTACGCGATGTTCAGGCCGTCGACGAGTAAGCTTTGATACGTAACCTTGTTTGCGTTTGCCATGGAGATCTCCTTCATAACTTCTTGTCAGCCCGGCGAACCGGTGGATGGTTTGCAGTAATTTTCGATTCTGGCGATTGGATTCGGTCAACCCGCGGAGGTTCCCGCGAAAAGGTGTAATCTGCCTTACATTGCGCGAGCAACGATCTTGCCTGTGAACAGGATGTGAGCGTGACCGCGAGACGAGCCGTCGAATCCAAAAGTGGTCCCGAAATTACTTCGCTCTCCGCGATTGACTTGTTCGAGGGACTGCCAGAGTCCCGCTTGCAGGCAGTCGAAAAACAAAGTGAGGTTTGCGAAGTTCGCGCGGGGCATGTGTTCTTCCGCACGGGTGAGAGTGGACAGGTCTTGTATCTACTGGAGAAAGGATCCGTTCAGACCTTTCGAACCTCCGGTTCGAAGAAGTTGATCATAGCTGATCTCAAGCCTCCTGCGGTGTTTGGAGAAATGGCGTGTGTCGGTAGTTGCATTTACCACTGCTGCGCGCACGCGACCATGCCATCACGGGTGCGCGTCATATCCCGGAACAATCTAGAGGCTCTCCTCGACGAATATCCCATTGTGGCGCGGCGGCTTCTGGACCTGGTCAGCCAGCGCTTCGTCAGCGTGTTGGTCGATCTGGATGCGACCTCGTTTCAGCACTTGATTCCACGTCTGGCGAAGCTGCTGCTCCAAAGGGCTGAGGGAGACTTCGTTCGCAACCTGACCCACAAAGAAATCGCGGAGCACCTGCGCGTATACCGGGAGTCGGCGACGGCCGCGTTAGGTGAACTCAAGAAGGCTGGGATCATCTCCGTCGAACGGAAGCAGATTCACATTCTGCATCGACCGCGCCTGGAGCGGGCCGCGCGCGAGTAACGCAGGCAAGTACTCTGAGCTAGTTCTTGGCGGCTTCTGAAGGCTTGATCGTAATCGGCACATCCACCGTACCGATCTTCTGGCTCCCACGGTCGATCACTCCCAGTCGCAATGTGTACGAGCCCGGTTTCAGAGTCAGTTCCTGGTGCGCGGGGAAACCGGTCTGCATGATCTGTTTGTAGACGGCGGGCAAAAAATCGGCTTCCATCGTGTCCGTCGAAAAGCCCGCACTCTTGAAATCCCGATCCCAGGCAACCGACATGAAATCGACCGCTGCATGCTTTTTCTGATCGGCTGTGTCCGCGAAACTGATGTCATGGGAATCGACCGCGTAGTCAATTCGTACCGTCTTGTGCTCGCTGTCGGGAAGCAGTACTTGCGCCTTCACCAGCAGCATGGTCGACGCGGGTACCATCGGCTGGATCGCCGTGGCCAGCGCCCGCGCCGCTTCATCTCCGGTGAATGGTTTTTCTTCGTTGGCGTAGTATCCGCGTCGGAAGGTCAACTTGTATCCCTTCTGCGCGAGTTTGACGTCGATCTTGCGATACTGGCCATCCCATTTGTGATTTTCAGGAGAATACGCCAGCGTGTAGTAATCGGATCCCTGTTGCAGACCGTGCAGCAAGGCGTCGTCGACGGCATTGTTTCCATAGAAAGCCTTGCCGCCGGTCTCGCGAGCGAGATCGTCTTCCGCAAAGGTGTCCTGGGCCACTCCCAGGCCTTTTACGTCGACCGGGTAAACGGCAATTTGCGCCGCCGCCAGGAGGGTGGCGGTTTCCTGTACTTCCGGGGAGTAGTGCCCTCCGATACCCGCCTTGTTGTTGGTGACATATTCTGCGTCCAGGCGAAGGGGGAAATGACCAGACAGCCAGAGCAAGTTTTTTCTGCCGGAGAATCCTGAGACGGATCGCGCGATCGCGTTCAACGTGGCAAGAGTGAGCCTAAAGCGGACGTCACCAGCTATTTCGGCGAACGCTCCGAGGCCGGAGTCGAAGGACTGACCGAGTGCACTTCCAGTGGTGATGTCCGGCATCTGCGCTGTCGTGGACGGGCCACTGAGTTGACCGGACAGCCTGTCCGGCGTAGTCACCGACACTTCAGGACTCAACGACTTGCTCGCCGCGATCAGAGCGTCTGACGAACTCGTGAAGCCCTGCACCAGGTGCGGTTTGTCACTCAGGATGAACAAGCCGACCCGTTGGCCGGGCGGTAGGCGGCGAAGTAACTGCGCCATTGCCTTACGGGCATACGCCTGTTCCAGACGTTCGGTGTTCAAGGTGTCCAGCATCAGGATGGTCACCGCGCCACCCGGTGCCTGCTGGGTGAAGTTGGTGTACTGATTTGGAGGCAACTGCATCGGTGGCAACGCTTTCGGGGCCTCGTAGCGATAGACGTTGAAACCGGATATCTTCTGCGCTTTGTGGTTCTCCTGCACGGTGAAGTCTTCGACCTTCAGGCCCGGCACGAATTGGCCCTTGGAGTCGGTGACGATCACATCCACCAGCACGACTCGCGTCTGCGCACGGAACGTGGGGACCGAGTCCGGCGCAGTGGTGGAAGGCTTCTCCTCAGCGGAACCCGCGGGGATGAGCAACGAGAAGAGGACCAGGGCAAGAAAAGTAGCCGTGAGCAATTTCACAGGAGCCTCCGAATCAAAAGAGCAACCACACCGGGGGAAGGTGCAATATTATACGTTCGCTACTAGGCAACCCGCGTGACCAACCCATCGAACGCTTCTGCGTCGACGCGCTCGACACGCGCCCGGATCCACTGATTCGGCTGCCACCGACCTGGCACTTTCATCTTCAGATAGTTGTCGGTGAGGGCGTCTGTGAAGTTGTTGTCGCCAGATGCGAGCGTGATTGCGTCCACCATAGCTCCAACCTGCGCTTCCATGAACGCGGCCTTCTTTGCCGCGGCGATCTGTCGCAGCGTGAGGTTACGCTCGCGCGCGGTTGCGACGGGCACCTGATTCGCGTGTCCGGCGGCTGGCGTTCCGGGACGCGGAGAATACGTAAACACGTGCAGGTAGGTGAACGGCAGTTCTTCAATCATCCGCTGTGTCTCGGTGAATTCGGGTTCCGTCTCACCCGGAAATCCCACCATAACGTCGGCTCCGATAGCGGCATTGGGCATGGCTGCCCGAATCTTCAGAATCTTCTCGCGATAGTGCCACGGCCTGTACTTGCGGTGCATGCGACGAAGGACCGCATCACTCGCCGACTGTAACGGCACATGCGCATGCTTGGCGATGCGTGAAGAGTTCGCCATCAAATCGATCAATTCGTCGCTCCAGTCCATCGGCTCGACAGAACTGATGCGGAGTTTCTCCAGCGAGGTCGTCTCCAGAATCGCGCGAATAAGATCAGGCAGTCGTTGGTCGATAGTCGTTGGTCGTTCGGGGTTGGCCTGACTTGAACAGTCATGAGAAGTCAGGAGAGTCCTGGGATCGGAGTTGCCAACGACGAAGGACGAGCGACCAGCGACGAAGTCCCTTCCCCACCGTCCCAGATTGATTCCGGAAATTACGACTTCGCGATAACCCGCATTGACCAGGGACCGCACTTCCGCGAGAACGCGATCGAGCGGCAGCGACCTGCTTTGCCCGCGAACGGACGGGATCACGCAAAACGAACAACGGTTGTCACATCCATCCTGGACCTTGAGGTTGGGCCTGGTGCGCTCGTTGGCGGCGTCAAAGACCGGGGCCGCCAGCAATTCCGTATGGGCAAAAATATCGCCAACGATGACGTCCGCGCCGATCTGGGATTCGCCTCTGAGCTGGGTAAGGGAAACAAATCCGCCATTCGATGAGCTCCGCGCCGTCGCGATGTCGGCTGCCAGATGCTTGTGGGAATTGCCGACGACCCAACTCACGCCGGGGATCGCGGCCAGTTCCTCCGGCGCCCGTTGCGCGTAACAACCAGTGACGAGAATGCGGCACCCGGGATTTTCCCTGCGCACGCGACGGATCGAGGCCCGTGCGTCCTTGTCCGCGCCCTCGGTGACAGTGCAAGTGTTGAGGACGACTACATCGGCATCGCGCGCTGTGGGAGCGCGTTCCAGCCCACGCTCCAGGAACTGGTTCTCGAGCGCGGCGCCGTCGGCCTGGGTGGCGCGGCAGCCAAAATTCTCTATGTAGAAGCTGGCCACGCTCCTATACTAACTGAGTGTGGGCCGGGCGCTCTCGTCTGGCGCACATTCGCGCATCTCCGTGAGGTGCTCATGAAACGGCGCATCCTTCTCGTCGATGACGACCTCGCCGTCCTTCTGACCCTGAAGGCGGTTCTGGAATTCCACGGATTTGAAGTAGAAACCGCAACCAGCGCGAAAGAAGCGTTCGCTCGACTGGAGTCCGCCTCCTATCACATGGTCATCAGTGACCTGCGGATGGACACGGAGGATGCGGGACTGAGAGTGATCGCGGCAGCCCGACAGCAGAAGTACGATCCTGCTACAGCTCTGCTCACTGCCTACCCACCTTCCGGAGACGGTTGGGAAGCGGAGCTTTCAGGCTCATTGCTGATCAAGCCGCTCGGGATAAAAGAGCTTCTGGGCCAGGTGGAGGCGCTCCTTCTCCGCCACGCTGACGCTCGAAACGCCCGCCTGAGCGGTGCGTCCGAAAAGACACAGGTATCCCCTCGAAAGGCCGGCTGAGGACCGTCCCGCCGAATGGCTTGATTCTTCGGGTGGATCAGGCGCTGGCGACTTGCCGTTTTTGCTGAAAGCATTCCCGGCAAAGTACGGGCCGCCCTTGGGTCGGACGAAACGGAACCGTCGTCTCCTTACCGCATTGGGAGCAACTGGTACGAGTCTCGGTCTTCATGTAGGGCTGGCCATGGACGGCGCCCAATACCGCGACCCGTTTCCCCTTACAGTTTTTGCAGCGCTTGGGTTCGTTCTTGAACTGCTTGTCGTAGAAGAACAGCTGTTCGCCTGCCGTGAACACGAAGTCCGCACTACAATCGACGCACTTCAACATCTTGTCCTGGAATTCCATGCGAAGAGGCACTCCATTCCCCTTCCCTGCCATTGGACGCCAGAGCCGAAGGGGAATGTATTCGGTTCACGACGCGTGGCAGGGGATTTTTGGTCCTCCCCCTCAATCTGCTGCTTGAAACCCCGGACTCGGCCCGCCATGCGAAGTGCTTCGCATGGTTACAAATAGAATGCCTGGACTGCGGAATGAAAAATTGAGGATCGGGGAATGGGCCGTCACGCTAGACGCGACGGCCCGGATACTCAATCTGCTTCTTTGCGCGCTTTCTTACGGCTGCGCTTTCGTGCGAGTGCTTCCTTTACGCGTTTTTTTTCGCCGGGCTTCAGGTAAAAAGAGTGACGTTTTACTTCCTTGATGATGTCCTCTTGCTGTACCTTTCGCTTGAATCGGCGAAGCGCGTTCTCGAGGGACTCGCCCTCCTGTAATCTGACTTCAGCCAAACGGACTACACCCCCCTACCCGTCCTGAATAAGGACCAAACCAGTTATGGCAAGCCTATGGTACCGGAGTCAAGCGGAATGTACAAAACTTTTGCCTACATTCAAAACAGCAATTTCAATCCCATCTGTACCATCCGCGGCGCATACGCACTGTTGGCCTTCAGGAAATTCGTAGGCTGCTGATAGTAGGCAGGATAGGTGAGACCGCCGTTCGGCGCCCGGCCCAATGAAACAAACTGCCCCGCGGAGTTCACAAAGCCGTCTTCGCTCAAGTTGTATCGTTGATTGTCACGGTTGAAGAGATTAAACGACTCCGCGGAGAATTCGAGCCGCACCGGCTCCGTGATGTGAACGATGCGTGTGAGACGAAGATCCGTGGTGGCGTAATCGGGGCCGAGAAATGAATTTCGCCCATAGCGTGCAAGGCGGTCATTGCTGGAATTGGCGTCGCGATTGGGATCTCCGGTAACGCGCGCATCGGTGGGCCGGCCGCTACCAAAACTCAGCACTCCGGCAATTTTCCAGTCATTGAAGATTTTGGACAGGACCTCCTGTCCTCGTCCGAATGGGCGAGGCTCCGCGATCCACGACACCGACAGGCGGTTCCGTTGGTCCGTAACACTTGGACCGCGCTCGTTGCTGGTCGAGAAAGAATTCTGCACGGTCACGGGACGGCCGGCGACGAGCGCATCCTGGCCATCGTCAATCGCATGCGCCCAGGTGTAAGCCAGGCGGAAATAGAAACCCTTCGTCATCCGGCGACGCAATGACACGGTCATGCCGTGGTAAATGCTGGTCGCGACGCTCTCGAATTGATTGATTGCGCTCAACTGCGTGATGGGCCGCACAACATCATTGATGCAAGGCGGAAACGGACAACTGAAACTCTGTTGCGTCTGCCAGGTACCGAATGACTCCACCGGGTAGAAAGAGTCGGTAAATGTGCCGCCGGTCGAGTCATAAATGGGATAGCTGTATTCGGTTGGTGGCGGCAAATTCACATCGCGCGCGCGAATCAGATTTTCTCCATGGACGTACAAGTACGAAACGCCGACCGCAAACCGGTCCGCGAACTCGCGTTCGATGCTCAGACTTCCCTGCTGCACTTTAGGAGTGATGAAGTCCGGCGCAAACGTGGAAAGATCGCTGGTCAGGAATGGCTTCAGCGAATCCGGCGGTGTGCAGGCCACCGGTCCACGATTGCACGTCACCATCGCATTCGGATACGTGGGAAAGATTTGATGCTGCGTGGTGTCGGCGTTGTCGAGAAACAGAAAAGTTCCGGTCATTCCGTCGTTATTGATGACGGCGGATTCGTAGAGTTGAGGCAAGCGTGTGTAGAAGATTCCAAAACCGCCGCGCACCACCAGGGGCTTCTGACTGCCGATGGAATAGGCAAACCCGACGCGGGGCGAGAAATTGTTCTTGTCGGAAGGCATTTTGCCGGAACCTGCCCACAGTGGGTTCGCGACGAGATCTTTGCTGCTGAAGGTTTGCAGGTCATAACGCACGCCCAGGCTCACCGCTAACCGCCCGGTCAGGCGAATCGTGTCCTGCAGGAATGCGGAGTAGTCGTTGCTGTCGGGATGCGACACAGGATTCCCGAAGTTCTGCAGGTAGTAGCGTGGCACGCCATGCGCCCAGGCTCGAAGAGGTGTGATTCGCAGGCCTCCGTGTTCGGGCACAAAGGTGAACGGATCCACGCTGACATCGTCATAGAGATATTCCCCGCCATAGAGAGAAGGAAAATAGTTGTAGTCGCGCGTGAACATCACGTCGCCGCCGAATTTCCAGTCGTGCCGCCCGCCCGTCAGGCTAAGAGTCTCCGCGAGATGCAGCCGATGCTCTCGCGTTTGGCGGGGCAGGATCGAAGACTGGCCGAAAGCCTCGATCACGTTATAGATGCGCGTGCGCACATCCTGCGAGTTAGAGAACGATTCCTGCAGATCGCGTGAGAACTGTGCGCGCAGGTGGCTGGTGAGTCGTGGTCCGAGTCCGCTGAGCAGCGCCAGCGATGCGCTCTCCGTCTTAACGTCTTCTTCCCCGTTCGAACTCATCGCGAAGTTAGTGATCGGGCTGGCGGGATCGAAGAACACGTTGTTCGATCCGTAATACCGCGACGTATTCACGCGCGCCGTGAGAAAGTGCTTCGGGCTCAGCGAATAATCCAGCTTGATGAAGCCGCTGTTGCCGAGCATCTGTGCGGGAAAAATCCCGCCCAGGCTGGATAGCCTGGCGGCTGCAGCAAACACCAGAACATGGTCACAGGCCTGCCCGCCAATCTGCGGATCACAGTCCTCGTAATCGCCATCGTGGAGCGGTTCTTCGCCTTTTTTCGGAATTACCGCGGTGTTGCCGTCGGCAAATTGCACCACTGCTGGATTGTTGAAGATGTGCTGATCGTATCCTGCAAAGAAGAAAACTTTGTTGCGCTTGATCGGACCGCCGAATGTCCCGCCAAACTGGTGCTGTCGCCCGCTTGGATTGAATCCCACAAACGCCGGAGCAGCTCCGAACGCGTTATCTCGCAAGAGATAGAACCCGGTGCCATGCCAGTGGTTGGAACCGGACTTCGTCACGACATTGACCACCGCTCCGCCCGCGCGTCCCAATTCTGCGCCGTACGTGTTGGAACTGACGCGAAATTCCTTCACCACTTCGTTCGAGAATTGATACGGTGCGCGATATCGTCCCCGAGCCTGCGCGAAGAAACCATTGTTGTTGTCGGCGCCGTCGAGCAGATAGCTGGATTGATAGCCGCGAATCCCTCCGAAGGCAAGATCGCCATTCGAACTGGAAGTCAGGCCGCGTGGGTCGGTGGTGACTCCCGGTGCCAGCAAAGAAAGATCGGTATAACGTCGCCCCGGCAACGGCAAATCCCCGATTGCGCGTTCGTCGACCAGAGCGGAAACCGCGCTCGGCTGTGTCTCCACCAGTGGAGGCGCGTCGGACACGGTCAGTGATTCCTTGGCGCCAGCCACCGCCAGTTGGAACGATAGAGAGGTCGCCGCCCCGATCTCAACTCGGATGATGGGCGAGTTTTGGGGAAGCATCCCCTCGGCTTCGGCGCGAGCCGAGTATTCCCCGGGTGGAAGCAGATCGAGTTTGAAGCGGCCTTCGGCGTCCGTTGCGCCGTGGTAGCGGATGCCGGTATCCACGCGGATGGCAACGATGTCCGCTGCAGTGACGGCTGCGCCTTGCGCGTCCAGCACGGTTCCACGCAATGCCCCAGTGGAAGCGTCCTGTGCGAGCAGGGAGCTACCGAAGAGGATCAGGGTGAGTAAACAGGAAAAGATCGATCGATCAGGAGCCTGCCGGCAGTCGCCAACCATGGAATTCCTCCAACGTCCGGAACCTCGGAACGGGAGGAAATTTGGGGAGACCTTTCAGGTTGTAGCACGGCGTTCGCGGCGAAGATGTGATCTTTGAACACTGCCAATGTTCGGTTTCGGCAATTCCGTCACGGCGTCTCGAAGAAGAATGCGGTGAGGGCGAGACGCCCCCACCACTGGAGACTAAGCTACTTGGCCGGCGCTGGCGCTGGCACAGCCTGCGGAGCGGGTTTGCCGAAATCCACTTTAGGAGTCTGGCGCGATGCTTCCGAGGCCTGGAAGTAGGCGGTGTTCTCTTTGTATCCGGCATAGCCGGCAAACAGGTTGTTGGGGAATTTCAGCAGGTAGGTATTGTAGTCCTGGATCGAATCGTTGTAGCGCTTCCGTTCGACGGCAATGCGGTTTTCGGTCCCCGCTAGTTCATCCTGCAAACGTAGGAAGTTCTCGTTCGACTTCAACTGCGGATAGTTCTCCACGACCAGCAGCAGTCGCCCGATCGCGCCGTCCAGTTGCTGGTTAGCGGCAATTTTCTCGCTGGGTGATCCAGCGGAGAGTAAGCCTGCGCGCGCTTTCGCAATGTCGCCGAATACAGTGACCTCCTGCTGGGCATAGCCTTTCACGGTCTCAACCAGATTCGGAATCAGGTCAGCACGCCGTTGCAACACGATGTCGACCTGCGACCAGGCAGCTTTCACTGCTTGGTCCTTGGTGACGAGCGTGTTGCGCACGCCCACGTATTGCATGAAGAAAAAGCCGACGACCAGCGCCAGCACGATGAGTACGATGATGCCTTTGCTCATAATTTCTCTCCTGAACTTACAAATTCTCTAACTTGCATTCTGCGGCCAACTGCAGATCCCTCGCTTCGCTCGGGATGACAGTTCATTAGGAGTCCTCAATTGGCCAACTGCCACTGCAGGCCCGCGTCTAGGCGGCGGAATCCAGCATTTTATCCACTGCCGATGTCACGTGCTCAATTTCCTTCAAATACCGCGCAAACAGGTGATTGACGTTCACTGCCTTCGGGTCGCTCTTATGCTCGCGAACGTCGAGTATCTGCAGGAATGCCGAGGAATCAAATCCGATTTTCGCCGCCAGATTCTGAACTGCTTCCCTCTTCGATGAAGTTGCCGGCTCCCCGATTTCCAGCAAAGCATGCCGAAATAGAGTCGCGAAGGCGGGAAGAGAATGCAGAAGCAGCTCCCACATTCTGGCTTCATTTCCCCCCGCCGAAAGCAGCCCTTGGCGCAGCAGGATCACTTTCTCGCGCAGTTCATACTCGAGTTGCACACGATGAAAGCGGGTCGGAATCACGAGCGTACGTAAGACGTCCTCTCCCCACAGAACGCGGTAGCTGGTCTGCATGTCGAGTAGCTCAATGGAAAAAACGTCAGCCGAGCGTCGCAGTTCATCCATCCCCATCAGAAGCGGAGTGCGATTCTTCTCTTTCGTCCAGGATTCCATTGCAGTCGCCATCTTCCGCAGATGCTCGAACGAGGTTTCGTGCAGCACGCACAACAGGTTCGTGTCCGAAGAATCGGGCACGTAGTCGCTCCCCGCAGCAGATCCATACAGGATGACCGAGACGAGGTTCGTACCCGCCGCGTCGCGCAACTGACTCACGAAATTGATGATTTTCTCCGGCATCATTTCATTTCTCCTGGACGTCGAACGGTTCTACCAGCTGCCGCCCGCCCCGCCACCACCGGTGCTGCCGCCCCCGAATCCGCCAAAACCTCCGCCTCCACCGCCAAAGCCGCCACCGCCCCAGCTGCTGCCCCCGCCCCAACTGCTTCCGCCCGAACCTCCGCCGCGGCTGTTCAAGCTATTGAACAAAATGCTCCAGAGCAGGCCCGACATAAAACCGGAACCAGCACCGCCCCCGCGGCCACCGCCGCCACGCTTGGAGAATGCGCGCAGGATCAGCAGGACGACCACGATCAAAGCGACCATGGCGACAATCCCCATGGGCCCGCTTGGCGAGGAAAGAGGTTCCCGCTGCTCAGGAACTTCCGCGCCTTCGAGCGTGATACCGGCATCCTGGGCGATGACGTTCGCCACGCGCAGTGTCATCAGCGACACCGCGCCAGCGTAGTCACTACTGCGAAGAAGAGGCACGGCTTCGCGTCCGAACCCGCCCACTTTTCCGTCAGGAAGAATTGGCTCCAGTCCGTAGCCGACTGTGGTCCAGTATTTGTGGTCTTGTACGGCGAGCAGGATCAGGACGCCGCGATCGCTCCCCTTCTTCCCAATTCCCCACTTCTGATAGAGCGCGACCGCGTACGCGGTGATGTCCTCGCCATCGGTAGACTTCACGGTCACAACGGCGATCTGCGCCTTCGCCTTCTCGTCGATCTGCTTAGCGACGTTGTTGAGGGTCGCCTGGGTCGAGGCATCGAGCACACCAGCGAAATCATTGACGTAGTTGGTGGGACGAAGATCGGAGACGGGCTCAGCTGCGATCGACAGTACGGTCGCTAGCACGAAGAGCACAACGCACGAGAATCGTTGCAGCCGCATCAAGGATAAATTCTACAGGAATCGAACCGACTGGTTCGGGGACGTCGCAGGGGCGCATCCGTGCCGATTCAACACTGCCGATCCCTCGCTCCGCTCGGGATGACAGTATCGATGATTGCAGTCCTACTCCAGCTAGTGTGACACTTCCCGCGCCGCCGCCAGCACTTCTGGGACGACTGCATCGATATCCGAATCTTTCGTCAGATGATTCACGATGCATGCTCGCAGACAGAACTTCCCTTCCAACGTGGCATTCGACAGGTACACCTTACCGCGCCGCACGATTCGTTTCATCAATGACAAGTTGAAGCGATCGCGCTCGGCGTCGGAAGCGGTCGGGCGAACCAGATGACGAAAACACACTGCACTCAACTCTCCGACCGCGACGATTTCGAGGTCCGGCGACTCTCGCACGTTTTCAGCAAGCCGCTGCGCATGATGAATATCCTGCTGGATCGCTTTGCGAAAGGCCTCCAGCCCGTGATATCGCAACGAGAGCCACAGCTTCAAAGCGCGGCATCGACGCGAGAGTTCGATCGACTCTTCGAAAAATGCAAAGCCTTCCACCGGATCGGTGCTGAGCTGTTTTGCGTAGTCCCCGGTGTACGCGAAGGTCTGGCGAGCCATCGCGAGATCGCGATAAAGCAGGCATCCGCAATCCAGAGGCTGATAGAGCCATTTGTGCGGATCCAGCGATATCGAATCGGCCTGCGCCAGGCCTTTGAATTTCTCCGGGATAGCAATTGCCGCCAGCGCGCCATACGCTCCATCGACATGAAGCCACGCGCCGTGGGCGTGGGCGATCTCGGCAATTTCTTCGAGCGGATCGATTGCACCTGTATTTACCGTGCCCGCCGAAGCAACCACCGCAATCGGCGTGACGCCTTCGGCTTTGCCTTGCCGCAAAGCCTGATCGAGTTGCGACGGAATCATTCGATACGAGGCATCGCATGGAATCATGCGCAGATTCTTGCGCCCGAGCCCGATCATAGCCACAGCTTTCGGAACGGCCATGTGGACTTGTTCGGATGCGTAGATCACACTCTGCGGCGTATCGCGCAAGCCGCGTTCGTTGGCAAAGACGGCAGCCTCGCGCGCCATGGTCAGCCCCATCAGGTTGGCCGCGGAACCGCCGCCGGTCAGGGTTCCGACGAAGCCGGGACAGCCCACAGCCTCTGCCAGCCACTTCACCACCGTGCGTTCAATCGTGACGCCCGACGGCGAGGAGCGCCACGCCGTCATGTTCTGATTCAGGATCGAGGCCAGCAGATCGCCCAGGGCTGCAACGGGCTCTCCCGGTCCTTGTACATATCCAAAGAAGCGCCCGTTTTGCGCGCGCGAATGAGCAACCACAGACTGCAGGGCAGCCAGTGCGTCGGCGCCCATCCCCTTCTGCGGCAGATCGGTGGAAAAAAGTCGCTCGACTTCAGCGCCACTGGTCAAAGGGAAAACAGGCTTTGCGTCGAGGGTTGAAAGGAAGTCCGCGGACAGGTCGGTGATGGTCGCTGCTAACCGCCGAAATTCTTCTGCAGAAAGATCAAGAGGGTCCATGCTGCATGAATTTAATCACACGACGGCCATCCAGAGATGCGGTAAGCGAGTTGTGCGCCTAGCGCAAATTGTCCAGCATCGTGATCTGCCGTTCTGCGGCGTCGTTGATGACGACTTTCTTGCCGTCGGCTGTGGCACCCATCCAATGCGGCGCGCTGTGCAGAGAGACCAGTTCGTGCATGGTTGCACGAATCGGATCGTAGAGGCTCAAATGAGTCTTGCCGTCCGGTAAATCCGCTACCAGGAGAATGCCATCCTTGGTTACCGTCCAACTGGACCAGGTTCTCGGCCTGACCAGCGGTGACAACGCGGACTCGTCGCCTCCCTTCACTGCAATCTTCCATATCTCCGGATACTGACCAGCGGATTTCGAGTAATACAGATTGCCATCCGCCGACTCGAGCGCGGCAAAACCGCCTTGGGTGGTCACTTGTGTTTCCGTACCACCGGCAACCGAGACCTTCCACACCTGCCAGTCATCCGTGCGATCGGAGGCGTAGTAGACGTATTTTCCGTCGCGCGAGAAGCTGGGAACGCGCCCTTCGGCGATCGGATGCGCGCTCTCCGGGTGGTTGATCGGCACAATAGAAGACGCGAGTCGTTCCTTCATCGGGCGCGTCAAAAGCGATGCTTTGACCATCGGGCGACCAGCGCGGAGTACCTGCACTGTTGGTTCGGCTGATCTGCATGGGATTCGATCCGTCGGCATTGCTTAACCAGATCTGCCAGGGGCCAGACCGGTTCGACATGAAAGCAATTCGTGTTCCGTCCGGCGAGAATTGGGGTGCGGCATTACCAGCATTGCCGGGCACAATGGTTCGGAAATCTGCTGTTTGCAAAAGCGCGTGGGGCTCAGGCTGAAAGAGTGACTCCTCGGGTGCCGCACTCTTCTTCGGCGAGAAAAGTCCCTTCTGTTCTTGCGCCAGTTTCTCCTGTTCTGTCTGCAGCTCTTCTTGCGTTGTGAATTTCGGCTGCTCGGACCGGGGCTGTTCCTTCACCGCGTCGCAACATTGCGGATCGGGCTGCCGGAACATATCGGTGAGCGCAATTCCAATCACGCTGCCGACGATCAAAGCCAATGAGGCCGTGACCATGATCGGCCACCGGCGCGGCTTCCCAATGGCGACCGCAGACGTAACCCACTCTGGGACAAGCTGTTTCGTCGCTATAGGCTGGACCGAGGAATCCAAGTGCTCGACAAGTTCGAGCGCGACCGGCGGGCTAGATAGAACTGCAGGGACCGTAGATTCCACTGTGCCGATGAACCGGTATCCGCGACGAGGCAGCGTCTCAATGTAGCGTGGCAGGTCCGCGGAATCGTTGAGAACATCCCGCAACTTGTTGATTGCGGCATTCAGCCCGTGAGTCGAATCCACGAAGTGGCCTTCCGGCCAAAGGCGGCGTTGCAGGTCCTCGCGGGTCACCAGCTGCCCGGGACTGGCCACCAGCATTTCCAGTATCTGAAAGGGTTGACGGCCAAGTTTCAGCTTCGTTTCACCATTCCAGAGTTCCTGGGTGTGAAAATCGGCTTCGTAGGCCCCGAATCGAACGCGATGAGCGGATCCGTCATTGTTCATAGAAACCCAATCCTGAGTGCCCTCGGGACCGTCCAAGGCGATGTTCCCGCCTGGGCGCACGTCGGCACACTTCCTCTACCGTGGTTTTAGATACGACTCCAGCCGGCAAAAGGTTCCATGGTAGGACGAACGGCCGGTTGCAGGGTTAGCAGGCCGAATTGTGACCTGACCGCTCGCGCCCGGAGTTGCTACTACTTCCCCTGCGCCATGTACTTCTCCACCTGCACTTGCAGCAGTTCCAGTGGCAGAGAACCGTCGCGCAAAATCACATCGTGAAAGTCACGGACATCGAACTTCGGCCCGAGCTGCTGCTCGGCTTTGTGCCGTAGTTCCATGATCTTGAGCTGCCCCAGTTTGTAGGAGAGGGCCTGCCCCGGCCAACTGATGTATCGGTCCACTTCAGACTGTGCCTGGGTTGGCGCGTGGGAGCGGAGATAATCCTGCGCCTGCTCGCGAGTCCATCCCATGGAATGGATGCCGGTGTCGATTACCAGTCGCGCGGCACGGAAACGCTCGCTGGCCAGTTGTCCAAAACGGTTGTAAGGATCGCGATACACGCCCAACTGCGATCCCAGCGACTCTGCGTAGAGTGCCCATCCTTCTCCGTAGGCACTGTTGCCGTAGAACTTCCTAAACTCGGGTAGCCCTTGCTGCGAGCGGGCTAGCGAGTTCTGGAACACGTGTCCGGGGACCGCTTCGTGCAGCACCAAAGCTTCCTTGTCATAGCGGACCTGTTTCTCAGGCTGATAGGCGCGCAGGTTGAACCATCCGGGAGAACTGCCATCGGGCGCCGGCGCTTGTGCGTTCGAAGCAGTTGCCTGTTCGCGATCTTCAGGGATGGCGCGAATTCCATAGAGCAGCATCGGAATGTGCTTGAACTGGTTGGGAAGCTCGGGCTCGATGATCTTGGCCGCGTTCCGGCAGTAGGCGAGCATTTCATCTTTGGAGTGGAATTTCTGAGCAGGATCGTCGGCCAGCTTCACTTCTAGTTCGCTGACTGAGCCATTGAATCCCGTCTGCCGTGCGATCGCGAGCATCTCACCTTCAATGCGGCTGACTTCCGCTTCGCCGATCTTGTGGATTTCCTCCGGCGTCATGCTCGTGGTCGTCAAGCGCCGGATCAGAATCGCGTAGTCCTCCTTGCCGTCCTTGAGGCTGGTAACGCCGATCTGCGGCCGCACGTGTGCCGCGTAGGTGGTCTGCATGAAGTCGAGGTACTTCCGCCAAGCCGGACGAAAATCATTTTCAAACGCGTCGGTGGCTTGCTTGCGCAGGCGCGCCCGTTCAGCATCGGGGATATTCGTGGGCATCTTCTTGAGAAATTCCAGCAGCGGTGTAGCCGATGCGTCCTGCGCCACCTGTGCCTTGAGTTGATCGGTGACCAGGTCGGCGACGATCTTGGGTTGGGTAATTCCACGGTCAATCGCCTCGTTCAGGATCGCGATGTTCTGGTCCACGTAGGCCGGGACCGCGTGCAGCCGGGCAATGATGTTCTCGCAATCCTTGACGGTGAACGAAGGCATGCGGTCGATAACCAGGTAGACACGCGTGTGCGAGCCATACAACTGCCCAACGCGCAGCAGATAGGTTTCCAGATCGAGGGAATCGAGTTGCGCGCGCAGGTCGTAGCTCAGCAGGCGAACGCTCAGCGCGTCTTCATCAGAAAACCCCTTCGTGCCGAATTTCTGAACCTGGTCGAACGCTTGCTGGAGGTGAGCGCGCCGCTGATCGCGTCCCTGCTTCGAGAGATCGGACCAGCGGTTGTCGTATTCGTGACGCCCGACATTGGTAGCGAACTCCGGGTCATCGCGCAGGCGGTCCTCGAAATACTGCGTGAAGAATTTGGACAGGTCGGAGGAGGAAGTTTGGGCAACGGCCGCCGGTGCCAAGGCACAAACGCAACTCAGAACGAAAATTAGCAAGGCAACGCGGGATTTCACGGGAGCAAACATGGCTTTGCATTCTATACCGGCAGGAGAAACCTCTCCCTCTTTAAGAACCCCCATTGGAACTGTCATCCCAAGCGCAGCGAGGGATCTGCAGTCCGTCGCAAAATGCAGATCCCTCGCTGCGCTCGGGATGACAGCTGTGTAGAAGAGAACGGCGGTACTCCTGCCATCTGCCTTCTGCCTTCTGCAAGCGCCGCTCCCTTCGTGTTATTTTGACTATTCACACCATGATTCGCTCATTCAAAGGCATCACCCCCGAGTTTCCTTCGACGGCGTACATCGATGAATCCGCGCAACTGATCGGCGATGTCATCTGTGGCGAGCACTCCAGCGTCTGGATGGGTGCCGTGCTTCGTGGCGACGTGCATGAAATCCGTCTCGGACACTATTCCAACGTGCAGGACAACTCCGTTCTGCACGGGATGACCCAGCAATACGGCGTGTATGTCGGCGACTATGTCACCGTTGGCCACAATGTCGTGCTGCATGGCTGCAAAATTGAAGACCGTTGCCTGATCGGAATGGGATCGATCCTGCTGAATGGAGTCGTCGTAGGATCGGGGTCAATCATCGCTGCAGGCACTCTGCTACCTGAGAAGACCGTGGTCGAACCGAATTCGCTGTGGATGGGCTCTCCCGGAAAATTCCGCCGCAAACTCGACGAGAATGATCAGGCCATGATCCTGCGCTACGCCGAAAACTATATTGGATATAAAAAAGCGTACCTGCTGGAGAGGAAGTAGAAGCTAGCCATCAACAGTTGCTACTCAGCGTTCAGGCGTCACCACACAGTAGATTCCTATAAACTGTCATCCTGAGCGGTGCAGCCAAGGCGCAACGCGCACTGGCCGCGGAGTCGAAGGACCCCTACACGGCTTCCTTCATAGTTAAAAGTTGCAAGGCGTTCTCCCCGTTAGCGGCTATGAGCACGACGTAACGCCTGGATCGTCCGATCAAGGCGCGAACGACGAACAGCGAACGACGAGCGACCAACGACGACCGACCGTTAACAACATGATCAAAGCTCCCCGAGGAACGCGCGATCTGCTCCCGCCGGATACGGCGTTATGGAATTTCGTTGAGGCGGCCGTCCGCGATGTTTTCCGCGCCTACAACTTCCACGAAATCCGCACGCCCATATTCGAGAACACCGACTTATTTGCTCGCGGCGTCGGCGAAGAAACAGACATCGTCGCGAAAGAAATGTTCACATGGGAAGATCGTGGACGCGCTGAGAGCGATCGCGGACAGTCCCTTACGCTGCGTCCCGAAAACACTGCCGGCGTCGTCCGCGCCTACATTGAGCACAAACTCTGGGATCGCGGGATCAACAAGCTCTTCTACATCGGACCGCAGTTTCGCCGGGAACGTCCACAGAAGGGACGCTATCGCCAGTTCTACCAGATCGGCGCCGAGGTAATCGGGCCGTCAGTCAATGGCAGCGAGTCACCCGCTCGGGATGCGGAAATCCTTGAACTGCTCGCCACGTTGCTCGACCGTCTCGGCATTACAGGATGGACGCTCGAACTGAATTCCGTGGGATGTCCCTCGGACCGCGCGAAGTTCAACGAAGCCCTGCGCATCGCGCTGGAACCGGTCGCTGCCAGGATGTGCGCGGATTGCCAGCGCCGCGCCGTCACCAATCCGCTGCGCGTGTTCGACTGCAAAGTCCCGGAAGACCAGCCCATCATCGAAACCCTTCCGCGCATCTCGCAGTTTCTCGACGAAGGCTGCCGCAAGCACTTCGACGAAGTACAAGCGATTCTCAAATCCGTCGGCGTTCCATTCACTCTCAACGACCGCCTCGTCCGGGGGCTGGATTACTACACGCGCACTGCATTTGAGTTCACGCATGGCGCGCTCGGAGCGCAGAATGCCATCCTGGGTGGCGGCCGCTACGACGGATTATCGGAGGCCCTTGGTGGTCCAGCAGCGCCGGGCATCGGATTTGCCATTGGCGAAGACCGCCTCGTCATGTCGCTGGCGGAGTCGGCAGAATCGGTACTGCGTAAGCCGGACGTCTACATTGCTCCACTTGGCGCAGGGATGAACCGCGAAGCGGCGCGACTGGCGCGAGAGCTGCGCCGGCACGATCTAGTCGTCGATCTAGGAGACGATTCGTTTCGCCTGAAAAAATCTTTCGAAGCCGCTGACAAGATGGGAGCACGCTACATTCTGATCGTCGGCGAAAACGAAGTGAAGGCAGATGCCTTCAACTTGAAGCATCTCGCGTCCGGCGAGCAGGTTACCGTTCCCCGCGCGGACCTGGCGAAGAAGATCCTGGAGAACCGCTAGCACCACGTTGTCGATTTTCTCCGTGTCCTCCGTGACCTCTGTGGTTACGACTCTGATGTTCTAGCGGCGAAGAACGCACATTCACGGAGTAGAATCTTTGCGGAGGCAATCATGCGTATGTTCTCTTTGTTGTCCGCCGTGCTGATCAGTGCAACTCTGGCCTTTGCTCAAATTGCTCCGACCAAACCGATGGCGTCCTCGAAGGAACTCACTCCGTTCGAGCAGGAACTCATCAACAACCAGCACCAGTTCACGCAAGCGTTCACGGACAAGAATATCGTCTACGTGAATCAGTCGATCGCAGACGATTTCCGGGGCATCGGCACCAATGGCGATTTCTACGATAAAGAGGAACTCGCTGGTATCGCCCACTACGGGACATCGCCGGACGTCCGTGTTTACGAGATGCAAGTCGTGCGACTGGCCGACGACGCCGCAGTTGTCACCTACAACCTGATTATTCCTGGCGCGCATCCTCGCTACCGCCACATGAGCGACACGTGGGCTAAGGACGGCGGCAAGTGGAAGCTGAAATTTCAGCAATTGACTGCCAACCTCTGGAGTGCCACCGATTACGACTAGCTTCGATTGAAGCTGCCTAATGGGATCGCTGGTTTGTCTCCATAGACCAATCCTCAGGAAGAGGTACGTTATGAAGCATTTGTTGCTGGCAATGGCTGCGGCCATGCTGGTGTCTGCGGCATTTGCCCAGCAGGAAGCTGCGAAGCCCGACGCGGACCATCAGAAACTCAGCTACTTCCTCGGTAACTGGACCACGGAAGGCCACATGAAGCCGGGCCTGATGGGACGAGGCGGCAAGGTGACCATCACCGAGGACACCGTCTGGATGGATGGTGGCTTCTTTATCATCACGCACTCGACCGTCGATGCGGGATCGATGGGCACAAGCACCGAGATCGCCTTGATGGGCTACGATTCGGACGAAAAGGTCTACACCTACGACGAGTTCAGCAGCACCGGCGAAGTCACCCATGCCAAGGGCAAATTCGAAAATGACACCTGGACGTGGATGAACGACATGAAGATGGGCTCGCAGACCGTGAAAGGGCGCTATACCGTGAAGGTTCTGTCTCCGACGTCCTATACCTACAAGTTCGAAATGTCAGACGGCGAAAAATGGAATCTCGTGATGGACGGGAAAAGTGTAAAGAAATAACGTTTTCGGTACCCGGCACCTGGTAATCAGTATCAATGAGTAGGCTCGAATTCCAACTCTGGATACCTGGTACTGGGTGCTGATCTTCTATAATTATTGATTCGGCTCACCGCCGCATTCCTGCAGACAAGGCAAAATTGTGCTCGATTTTCTAGGCGATCTAAGGCGAACTCATATGTGCGGGGCTCTGCGCCTCGCCGACACAGGTAAAAAAGTAGTCCTCATGGGATGGATGAACCGGCGCCGCGATCTCGGGCAGATCATCTTTGTCGACTTGCGCGACCGCTCCGGAATTACCCAGGTCGTGTTCAATCACGAACTGAATGCCGCCGTCCACGATAAAGCCGAGGGTCTGCGTAACGAGTACGTCATCGCCGTACTGGGCACGGTCAAGAAGCGCGACGCCGACACCATCAACAAGAACATTCCCACCGGAGAAGTCGAACTGGTGGCGGAAGAACTGCGCGTGTTGAACGTCTCGAAGCCATTGCCCTTCCTGCCCAGCGATACGGTACTGGCCAACGAAGAGATGCGGCTGAAGTATCGCTACATCGATCTGCGCCGCGACGCCATGCAGTTCAATATCGAACTGCGTCATAAGGTGGCGCTCGCGATCCGTGACTATCTTTCGTCGCAAGGATTCTTTGAAATTGAAACGCCGTTCATGACGCGCTCTACGCCGGAAGGCGCGCGCGATTACCTCGTTCCCAGCCGCGTGCAGCCGGGGATGTTCTATGCGCTCCCGCAGTCTCCGCAACTATTCAAGCAGATCCTGATGATCTCGGGCTTCGACCGGTATTTTCAGATCGTGCGCTGCTTCCGCGACGAAGACTTGCGCGCCGACCGCCAGCCAGAGTTCACACAGATCGATCTGGAGATGTCGTATCCGCAACCGGAAAGTGTGTGGGGAGTGGTCGAAGGCTTTCTGACTTCGGCGTTCAAGGCCGCGGGGCATGACATCAAGACGCCTTTCGCGCGCATGGATTACGACGATGCTATCCGTCAATACGGCATCGACAAGCCTGACCTCCGCCTGCCTGCCTTCACCGACGTGAAAGATTGCTTCAGCGCCGCCGACCTGGAACAACTGGCGATCAATCCAGAGCTGCCGGTGATCGCAATTCGAACGCCGAACGTAGGCGAGTTATCGAGAAAAGAACGCGACGACATCAAGCCGATGTTCGTGTCCAAAGGCGGCGCACGCGTGTTCGAAGACTTCAAGCGGATCGAGACGAAGTTTCCGGAGGCAGGTGCGAAAGTCCGCGAGAAGGCTGGTGCTGCAGCCAACGACCTGCTCGTATTGGTAGTGGGATCGGCGCAATCCGGAGCCGACGGCCATCCTGCCGGGAAACGCAAAGTTACGCCCGCGGAACTGGCGATCTACGCTTCCGCGGGAATCCTGCGTGTAGCACTGGCGCAAAAATATGCCGATCGTCACGGCATCTTCAAGAAGACTGGCGACCCCGCGAAGGACTACCGCTTCCTGTGGGTCACGAACTTCCCCATGTTCGAGTACGACGAAGGCGACAAACGATGGATGGCAGCGCATCATCCGTTTACGTCGCCGCACGATGAAGACATGGACAAGCTCGAATCCGATCCGGCGATGGTGCGTGCGCTGGCCTATGACGTCGTGCTGAACGGCACCGAGTTGGGATCGGGATCGATCCGTATTCACCGCCAGGACGTGCAGAGCCGAATCTTCAGCGCTCTCGGCATGACGGAAGAAGAGGCGCGCTCGCGTTTCGGATTCTTCCTCGAAGCACTGGAGTACGGAACTCCTCCGCACGGCGGGATCGCTTTGGGGCTGGACAGGATTGTGATGATCCTCGCCGGGGCGGACAGCTTGCGCGAAGTGATTCCCTTCCCGAAGACTGCCGCTGCCAAGGACTTGATGGTGGAGGCGCCGACGCCGGTGGCGCTGGGGCAGCTGCGGGAGTTAGGGATACAAGTGAAGAAGTAGAGCGGCACAACCACTGAACTGCCCGACAGAAGCCGGGCCCTTCCCGCGGCTTCCAGAGGCCTCTAGAGCCTTCTGGGCGAGCACTCGCCTTGATCCTCTAGCCACTACGCGCCACTCTCTGTCAAACTACTCGCGGGCCACTCATCACTATCCGACGGATCTCATGGGAAAAATCCACGTCCTTTCCGAACGCGTTGCGAACCAGATTGCGGCTGGCGAGGTCGTGGAGCGTCCGGCGTCGGTGGTGAAGGAGTTGTTGGAAAACGCTTTGGACGCTGGATCGACGCGCATCCGCATCAACGTTGAAGCAGGCGGCAAAAAGGTGATCCAGATCATCGACAACGGATGCGGGATGGTGCGCGACGATGCGATGCTGGCGTTCGAGCGGCACGCGACTTCGAAAATCAAAGAGTCGGAAGACTTGCTGACAGTGGCCACGCTCGGATTTCGCGGGGAGGCGCTGCCTTCGATTGCGTCGGTCGCACGATTACATCTGGAGACTCGCGCCGCGGAAGAACCCGCGGGCACGGTGATTGAGATTAATGGCGGGAAGTTGATCCGGGTCGAAGAAGCCGGGCTGCCGCTGGGGACTTCCATCACGGTGCGCGATCTCTTCTTCAATACGCCCGCGCGCAAGAAATTCCTCAAGGCGGAATCGACGGAGTTGTCGCACATCGCGTCGCTCGTCACGCACTACGCGCTGGCACATCCGGAAAAACATTTCGAATTGCATTCGGCAACGAACGCGCTGCTCGTGGCTCCGCCGGTTGCTGGATATCGCGAGCGCGTGTACCAGGTGTTTGGGCAGGAAGTGCTGGATCAGCTCATTCCGCTGGCAGCGGTACAACCGCTGGCGCATGTGGGATTGCCACAGCCTCCGCCGTGGCGGCGTGATCCGGAAGTTGAGGCGGAGAAGGCTGACCCAGGAGAAGTCCATCTGCACGGGTTCGTGTCGAAGCCGGAAATTCAGAAACTCAATCGCAATTCGATTTTCATTTTCGTCAATGGGCGACTGATCCGCGACCGGTTGATCCAGCACGCGATCATCGAAGCGTATCGCAATATTCTTCCGCCGACGGTTTTCCCGGTGGTGCTGCTGTTTCTGGAAATGCCGACTGCCGAGGTCGACGTCAACGTTCATCCTTCGAAGATTGAGGTTCGCTTCCGGCAGCAGAGTGTCATGCACGATTTCGTGCGCGACTCGGCGAGGGAGGCGCTGATGAAGGCGCGTCCGGTGCCGCAATTTTTATCGGAGATTCATGCGCAACCGACAGCCGGGGCCGCGCTGACACCCGGTTCGCGCGGCGGCGATGGTGGACAGGCTGCTCCGTGGCGTGACCTTGCGCAGCCCGGCGGAACTGGATTCGCCCTGCAGGCGCAAGAACCTCCACCGACTACGGCTCGCCTGGAATTTGAAGGAGGCATTGCGGTCGAGGCGAATGCGGCCGTAGCACTGGGCCGCGCTCCCGACGTGACTGTCTTCGGCAACGTGCCTGATCACGGATGCGCTCCCCCGATCGAGCAGGAGGCCCACACTCCGCCGACGCTCGAATCCCTGCGAACGCTGAAGCCGCTTGGCCAGATTCGCAATTCGTTCATTCTTGCGGTCAATGAGGACGGATTGTGGATCATCGATCAGCATGTCGCCCATGAACGCGTCCTGTTTGAGAAAGTCCTGCAGCAACGAGCGGCGCAACGAGTAGAGAGTCAGAGGATGCTGCTGCCTTTGCTCATTGAATTGACGCCGGCGCAGCAAGCCATCTTCGGCGAGATCGCCGACGAACTCGCGCACAACGGATTCGAAGCGGAACCCTTCGGCACTCGCAGCGTCGCCGTCAAGGTAGCTCCCGCGGGCGTCGATGCTTCCCAGATCGAGCACATGCTGAACGAGATCTTCGACCAACTCCTGCGCGAGGATCAGGCCATCAACCTGGAAGCGGTTCGCACGCGAATTGCGGCGTCGATCGCATGTCATGCGGCCATTAAGGTCAACATGCCGCTGGAACAGAACAAGATGGAATGGCTGCTCGCCGAACTCGCCAAAACGCAGCATCCGATGACCTGCCCCCACGGGCGGCCGGTGGTGTTGCGCTATTCGATGGTGGATATTCAGAAGGCGTTCAAGAGGATCTAGCGGCAGGCCTTCGAGTCTCTTGACTCCTCTGAAGTCTCTCTAAAACTGTCATCCCGAGCGAAGCGAGGGATCTGCAGTCCGCTGGCAAGATGCAGATCCCTCGCTTCGCTCGGGATGACAGAATTATGAGGGACGCCGAAAGGCACGCTACGGTCTTCATGATTGGGGTCAACGCCAATGGCTAAGAGCTAGCAGCTAAGAGCTTGCTTCCTATGTTCTAATCAAGGTGATGACTGACGCGGAACTCCTGCAGGCACGAGCGGAAAAGTGGCATCTCGATGGGCATCCGATTCGGACTCTCGACGATGCGCGTTCGTTCCTTGAGGCGGTTGGATTCTGTTTGATGGTTCCGCTGCGTCCCGCGGTGCCGGTACCGACTTTCGTTGGAGCCTGGGTTGGTGCAGACGATCACCTTCCGACTTGGCAGCACGTGTTTGAGGATTCCCGCGCCCGAGAAGCGACCGAATTGATGGTGCGGGCGCTGCGCGACAAAGCGGCCTATGAGGCACCTCTGTTCGATGAGAACAATGCGTTCCTGGTGGCGGCTTCGGTCTTTCCTTATTTCTATGCCCTGGTCGGTGAGCGGAATCCCAAGCAACCTCCAAGAGGCACATCGAGTGGAGGATATTCGCCGCTGGCTTGCGACGCGTTCGAACTGATCCGGCGGCGCGGGCCGATCTCCAAAGCCAAGCTGGGCGAAATGTTGGGTGGATCATTATCAGTATCGGGACTCGACCGCGCTTTAGGAGAGCTCTGGGCGAAGCTGCGCATCACGCGGGTCGACTACACGGCAGAAGAAGGATCGGTGTGGGACGAACTCTCGCGCTGGGCGCCGGACGTGGTGCAGGAAGGCGTATCCCTTTCGGTTGCGGAAGCGCTCTCGGCGGTGATTTCTAAGTATCTCGGGTGCTTGGTTGCCGCAGATCAGGGCGAAGTGGAGGACTTCTTCTCCAATTTTGTCCCTCGGTCGCGCGTAAAAGAGTCGATCAACGCGTTGCTCTCGGCACGCGAGCTGACCTTTATCCACGTAGGCAAGCGATCGTTGTTGCAGGTTACTCCGGCCAAACAACCCTACGTGCCGCGGGTGCGACCGCAGCAGGTTGGAAGCTAGTTACCCTTCGGTTCATATTGGGTTTGTGCGGCGCTGTAGTCTTCCCATCCCCGCCCCGTGTAGAATCGCTTTCGCCCGATGACCGAGACTACTCCGCGCAAACTGATCATTGCTGTCGACGGCCCGGCCGGAGCCGGCAAGAGCACCATTGCTTCCCGCCTGGCTCGCAAACTTGGCTACGTCAACCTGGAGAGCGGGGCGATGTACCGCGCGCTCGCCCTCAAGGCAATCAAAGCCGACATTTCTTTTGATGATGAAGGGGCGCTGATAAAGCTGGCGCATGAGTCGCGGATCGCACTCGATCCGAGCATTGGCGGAAATCACGTGCTCCTCGACGGACGCGATGTTTCGGCGCGCATCCGGGAGCGGGATGTCACGGAAGGCGCCTCGCGGGTATCCGTTCATCCGGCGGTAAGGCACTGGATGGTGGAGCGGCAGCGCGAGATGGGGCTCAGTGGCGGCGTGGTGATGGAAGGCCGCGATATCGGCACCAAGGTTTTCCCGGACGCCGATGTAAAGATCTTTCTGGATGCCGATCCGGTCATTCGCGAAAAGCGACGGCTCGATCAACAACATGCTAAGGGACCCTCCGCGGAAACCATCGCGGCGGAACTCCGGGAACGCGACCTGCGGGACCGGACGCGGGCGGTATCACCTCTGGTCGCCGCGTACGATGCGGTCCGGATCGATTCCACGCATATGAGCGAAGATGAAGTGCTCGCAAAGATCGAAGCCCTGGTACATGAGAAGGGCGCAGCGGGCGGCAAATAACACGGGTATTCTTGCGCCGCTTTGCGTCCCAGGCTGCCCTTTACAAATCGCCGCACGACTACTTTTGGTGACCCGATTACACTCGGGCGTGGGTAGCGTCTAATCTGCGAGGTATCCATGTGATCCTGTTGCGCTCCTCTCTATTGCTCCTGTTGATCTCCGTTTCAACTGCTCAAACTCAACCTGCGAACGGGGACTGGCCGAGAGCTTCGCTTGCGGACAGTAGTCTCTCCGCAAGTAAACTGGCGGCGCTCGAGGTTGCGGTTCGGGCGGGAGAATTCAAGAAAATCGGCAGCGTCTTGATCGCCCGGCACGGCAAACTAACATATGAGACCTACTTCGATGGCGATGCGAATTCTCTCCGTGATACGCGCTCGGCGACGAAGAGCATTACGAATGCGCTGATTGGGATCGCGATCGGCGAAGGCAAGTTGAGCGGCACGGACGCGAAAATCTTCTCGCTCCTCCCAGACCGCGCACGCAAAGCGCAGAATCCCGATCCGCGCAAAGCTGCAATCACGGTAGAAGACTTCCTGACCATGAGTTCAGCACTCGAGTGCGACGACTGGAACGATGCCTCGCGTGGCAACGAAGAGCGGATGTATCTGGTGGAGGATTGGGCGCAATTCATCCTCGACCTGCCGATCCGCGGACGGATGCGGGTTGGCGAACACGAGGATCCTCCACCCTACGGCCGCAACTTCAGTTATTGCACCGGCGGCGTATTCACGCTAAGCGAAGTGCTGGGGAAAGTGACGGGCACTCGCACGGACCACTACGCCCAGCAGAAGTTGTTCGGGCCGCTCGGAATCACGAATGCGCAGTGGGTGTATTCACCAATGAACATCCCGCAGACAGGCGGCGGATTGCGCCTTAGCAGTGGCGACATGCTGAAAGTCGCGCAACTCTATCTCGACGGCGGCAGTTGGCACGGCACGCGCATCGTAAGCGAATCCTGGGTAAAGAGATCAACGCAGCCGCATGCGCGCATCGACGACACCACCGAATATGGGTATCTCTGGTGGCTTAAGACGTTGAAGTCTGGAGAGAAGCGCTATCCGGCGTTCTACATGGCGGGGAATGGTGGCAACAAGATTGTGGTGATTCCAGCGCTCGACATGGTGGTGGCGATCACCAGTACGAATTACAACACGAGGGGAATGCACGAACAGACGGATAAGATCCTCACGGACTACGTCATTGCTGCAGTCGAGAAATGAGTGGGGCGCACCGTCGATTCAGGATGTGTATCGATCAGGAACGCCCGCCTGACGAACGATGCATTTGTGGCCGGTCTGCCCGAATCGGTTCGTGTAGACTCGGAGCGAGGCACTCCAGTGACCATGGAAGAACCACCGGGCTGGCGCATTCTCCAGGATCGAGCGCGGAGAGAGAAAGACCCGAAGAAACTGGCAAGCATCATTGATGAAATGAACGAACTGCTCACGCAGTGCGAAAAAGCGGCAGGGTCAGGCCAAACGAAAAGAAAGCCTCTGGATTCAGAAAACGCCTCGTCCTAGAAAAACTCCAGCGGCCGACTACGCTGCCGTCACAAATTTTCCGAGCGCTACCCGCAAGGTCAGAATGCGAGCCTTGCGGTCCTCGTAGGCAGCCAGTTCCTGGTCGGTAAAGTCCTCGATTTTTTGTTTGCCGAGAATCTCTACCTGGTCCTGCAGCAAATGGCACAGTTCGTCGGCAATCTGTTTCAACTCCATTGCATCCATACCGGACTAGAAGACACCACAATGCCAGCATGAACAGTGAGGACGGCCACCCTTGGGTGTGAGCACCGTCACTCCCAAGCATGGCTATTGATTGTGGCCAGACGGAGTTGTCACGACCCGACGCACGCGCAAATTGCCGAAAAACGTCGCTACTTGGGCTCGGGACTTGAGTTTCCCATATCAACAACGACCTTCCAAGCGCCACCCTTCTGTTTTTTCCAGACTGACATGTACTTGCCGTAGCTGGCGACGATTTTGCCGTCTTTGTCTTTCGATTTGAAGACATAGTTCCCGAAGGTGTAGCCGAGATCGCCGGAGGCAGCCATATCTCCTCGGACCGGAGTCCATGTGAGGGAGGTCCCTTCGGGCCAAGCGGGTTGCTTCGCGATCTCGTCGCGGGAGGTAATACCGCCACCGTTGTCGAGCTCGACACCATCTTCGGCAAAGTAGGAAACGAAGGCAGCGTGGCCGTGTTCAGCAACAGCTTGCGCAAATTCGGCTTCAAGCTTGAATAGAAGAGCGGTGCCTTTGGAGGGCATACTCTCCGCGAAAGTTGTGGTGGCAAGAAGGCTGAGCAGAACGAAACACAACGGGGCGATCTTCTTCATGAAGTTTTCCTGGCTGCAACGGCGGCAGCGGTTTTGACGAAATTCGAGCCAACACGTTATCACGCACGACCGGGTATTCGCCCGTGCTCCGCGCCTGTTAAACTCTTGCTCCAGAATGAACAATTTTGGAATCACTTCCATGCGGCGACTAGAGTTGCACCTCCAATCGCCCGCTGATCGCCGCCGTAAACCGCTGCACTACCCGCAAGCATGGTTGGGCACTCTGCTGCTTCTCACTCTATTCCTGGCCGATGTGGCGCTGGGACAAGCTCCGGCGGGGGAGTTGCGCACGCCCGAAGAGAAGCACCTGCACAATGTCCGGCAGCTTACTTTTGGTGGACAGAATGCTGAAGCGTATTTCTCCGCCGACGGCAAGAAGCTGATCTTCCAGTCCACGCGCGACCAGCTGGAATGCGACCAGATCTTCACCATGAACGTGGACGGTTCGGATCAACGCATGGTCTCGACCGGCAAGGGACGCACCACGTGCAGCTATATTTTTCCGCATCAGGACAAGATTCTCTATGCCTCCACTCACCTTGCCGACGCTGCCTGCCCGCCCCGGCCTGACTATTCCAAGGGATACGTGTGGGCGGTGTATCCGGGCTTTGACATCTTTACTGTGGATGATGTGCTAACGCCGGCGCACCTCGATGGCTGCAGTAAGAAGAAGAAGAAGACGGGCAAGGTCGATCCCTGTGCGCCTCTACAACTGACCAAGACACCGGGATACGACGCGGAAGCGACGATTTCTGAAGATGGCAAGAAGATCGTCTTCACATCGATGCGCAATGGCGATCTCGACATCTACACGATGAACGCAGACGGCGGGCACGTAAAGCAACTCACTCACGAGTTGGGATACGACGGTGGGCCGTTCTTTTCTCCCGATCGAAAATGGATCGTTTATCGAGCTTACCATCCCAAGACTGATCAAGAGACGGCGGAATACAAAGAGCTGCTGAAGCAGAACCAGATTCGTCCCACCACGCTTGAACTCTGGATCATGAAAGCGGACGGCAGCGGCAAGCGGCAATTGACGAATGTGAATGCCGCCAGTTTTGGGCCCTCATTTTTTGCAGGCGGGAAGAAGATCATTTTCTCTACGAATCTGGGTGCAACAGGAGGCATGGGGAACTTCGAACTCTATGCCATCAATTTCGACGGCAGCGGCCTGGAACGAATCACGTACAGCGAAGGGTTCGACGGCTTTCCCATGTTCAGTCCCGATGGCAAACAGCTGGTGTGGATCTCGCATCGGAATGGGAAGGCTCCGCGCGAGAGCAACGTGTTCATTGCAGATTGGGAGTAAGGACAGTAGTGAACGCGGAAGCAAGAGTTCGGATTGCAACGGGTAAAACCTGGCATCAGCACTTATGAAATTTCCTCATTGGATCGTTGTGAGCGTCCTGCTGCTGCTGGTCATTGCGGCCGGGTCTGCGTACGTGGCAACACGCGACTCTTCGCATCCGGCAGCAACCGGCGGGCAGAGTCCACTGGTAGATCAGACACCGCTGCGAACGGCGCGGCAACTGACGCCTCTGGCATTGACGACGGAGGAGCAACGGCTGGCACAGGAAGCGGCCCGCATTGCCGACCATGAAGTCGATCTGGCTTTTGCCGATGCGCTTCGTGAAGCTTCCGAACATGAGGAAAAGGTCGATCCCAAGAACGAAGACCTTCTTCTCCGCATTCAACTTGCGCAGGCGACACTCGCCGACGAGCAAGCGCGAATCAATCAACTGAAGGCCAAGGTTGCTTCCGCTAAGCCGGACGAAAAAGAAAGCCTGCAGGAGCAGATGGACCTGCTCGAAGCACAGCAGGCTCTGGACGAAGATGAACTGGAAGACGCGCGTCAGGATTTGATCCGCGCCGGCGGCAATCCAGAAGGAATGATGCAGCGCCTGCGCGCCGAGCACGAAGCGGGACGCAACCAGGAATCGAGCGCTCCGATTGTGTCGCAGCCTGCGGCCATCGAACTGGAGGCCGGCAATCTGGCCGGCCAGGTGAGGGCATGGTGGTGGCTGGAGAACAAGCGCAGCAAGCTGGAATCAGCGCGACGCGACGCGAAGGCGCTGGGACAGCGCCTGCTCAGCCAGCACAATGTGTTGGAACAGCATGCCCAGGAAGAAGAATCGCGGAAACAGGTTGCCCGCCAGCAGGCGTCCGGCTTACGCAAGAACGTCGAAGAGGGCGGAGGTTCCAAACAAGAGACTGCCGATGCAGTGAAGTCTCTCAAACACTTCTCCAACGATCAAAAACAGCTTTCTGATTTCGATAAACGAATCCAGGATCAGCAGGAACTGGGCGATGTCTATGGCAACTGGGCCGACATGGTCGCGTCGCAGCAGCGTTCTGCGGTCCACGCAATGCTGCGATCGGTTCTCTGGATCTTGCTGATCGTCGTTCTCGGATATGTGGGGAGCCGTATTGTGGATGCGTTCCTGACCGGGGCGCAGGCCGAGCGGAAACACATGTTCTCCCTCCGTGCCGTGCTGCGGTTCGCTTTGCAGGCGCTGGTGGTCCTGCTGGTCGTATTCGTGATTATCGGCACGCCGAGTCAGATGCCGACCGTTCTCGGCCTTGCCGGTGCCGGATTGACGGTCGCTTTGAAGGATTTCATTGTCGGCTTCGTAGGCTGGTTTGTCCTGATGGGCCGCAACGGAATTCGCGTGGGAGACTGGGTCGAAATCAACGGCGTAGTCGGCGAAGTGATCGAGATCGGACTGCTACGCACGGTGCTGATGGAGACTGGCAACTGGACGGACACGGGCCATCCTACGGGGCGAAAAGTCGCCTTCGTCAACAGCTTCGCGATCGAGGGGCACTTTTTTAACTTTTCGACAGCTGGGCAGTGGCTGTGGGATGAGTTGCAGGTGCTTATCCCGTCGGGAACAAGTCCTTACGCGCTGGTGGAGTCGATCCAGAAACTCGTGCAAGAAGAGACGCATGCTGGGTCTACTCTGGCCGAACAGGAATGGAAAGCGTCGACCAAGAATCGATTGCAATCGCTATCTGTGATTCCGGCGATCCATCTCAGGCCGACCGGGGCCGGGGTGGAGATGCAAATCCGCTACATCACCAGCGCGCACGAACGCTACGCGATGCGCTCCCGGATGTACGAAAAAATCGTCGGGCTAATGCAAAGCGGGGCGAAACCATAGGTGATTGGGCATTTCATTTGGTAGACTCAATCGTCTTAAAAGGTCAGACCTCCACTTTCCATCCATGATCGGCCAGACGATCTCTCACTACCGCATCGTTGAAAAGCTGGGTGGCGGCGGCATGGGCGTGGTGTACAAGGCGGAAGATACGCGCCTGCACCGCTTCGTGGCATTGAAGTTCCTGCCCGACGACGTGGCGCGCGATCCCCAGGCGCTGGGACGTTTTCAACGCGAGGCGCAAGCAGCGTCTGCTCTGAATCATCCCAATATCTGCACGATTTACGACATCGGCGAAGAGGACGGCAAGGCGTTCATCGTCATGGAATTTCTGGACGGTGCAACCCTTAAGCATCTGATCGGCAATCAGCCGATGGAGATGGAAGCATTGCTGGCGCTCGCCATCGAGATCGCGGATGCGCTCGACGCAGCGCATGCGGGTGGAATTGTCCACCGGGATATCAAGCCCGCCAATATCTTTGTCACGCGCCGCGCACACGCGAAAATTCTTGACTTCGGATTGGCAAAGCTCGCGCCTTCCGCCGCTCGAAGCGCGGACACGTTGGCCGCCACCGCGCAAATGACGGCGGCGAACGATCAACACCTGACGAGTCCGGGATCGACCATGGGCACGGTTGCCTATATGTCGCCGGAACAGGCCAAGGGCAAGGACCTCGACGGCCGTACCGACCTGTTCTCGTTCGGCGCGGTGCTCTATGAAATGGCGACCGGCACGCTGCCGTTTCGAGGAGACACTTCGGCACTGATTTTCAAGGCGATTCTCGACGGCACACCGACCTCGCCAGTTCGATTGAATCCGGATATGCCGCCGCAGCTCGAAGACATCATCAACAAGTCCCTGGAGAAGGACCGCAACCTGCGCTATCAGCATGCGGCGGACTTGCGCGCCGACCTGCAACGATTGAAGCGAGACACGGAGTCGGGACGAGCGGTAGCGGCGAGTTCCGGGAAAGTCGCGGTTGCGCAAGAGGCGCCTCCCGCTGTCCCTCCAGCGAGCGGACCTCAATCCGCACAGATATCCTCTGGCCCGGTCCCCCATGCATCGTGGCCGCCAGCGCCCGGTGCGCCGTTTCCCGTCGGTGCGACCGCCTCGACCCGCAAAGGACATTGGCGCATCGTCATCCCCGCAGCAATCGCAGTCGTGGTTGCGATGGTCGCGGCGGCGTTGTACTTCCGCCCCGCCCGGGCAGCGAAGTTGACGGAGAAAGACACGATTGTATTAGCGGACTTCGCTAACACGACCGGCGATCCCGTATTCGATGGCACCTTGAAACAGGCGTTGGCAGTGGATCTCGAACAGTCACCATTCCTGCGTGTGATCCCTCCGTCGAAGGTACAGGAGATACTGGGGTTCATGGGACGGTCTCCGAGCGAGCGGCTTACTTCTGATCTGGCGCGCGATCTCTGTATGCGCGCAGGCAGCAAAGCGATGCTATCGGGATCGGTCGCCAGCTTGGGAACGCAATATGTGCTCACGCTTAATGCCATCAACTGCCAGACGGGAGATTCGCTGGCGCAGGAACAAGCGCAGGCATCCAGCAAAGAACAGGTGCTGACGGCTTTGGGAAGCGCGGCTTCAAGTCTGCGGGGCAAGTTGGGCGAGTCGCTGGCGTCGGTGAAACAGTTTGATGTGCCGATCGATCAGGTTACGACTTCTTCCCTGGAAGCGTTGAAGGCGTTCACCTTGGGCAGCGTGGAATTTGAACAAGGCCGGGAGCGGGAGTCTTTGCCGTTCTACAAGCATGCGGTGGAACTGGATCCGAACTTCGCATGGGTCTACGCGCGCATGGGAACGATCTACTCGAACGCCGGGGAACGGGAGCCGGCGATCGAAAATACTCGCAAGGCGTACGAACTTCGCGACCGGGTCAGCGAGCGGGAGAAGTATTACATCACAGAACACTATTACCAGACGGTCACGGGCGAGTTGGAAAAAGAGATGGAGACCCTGCAACTCTATGGTCGTACCTATCCCAACGACCCGACCCCCAACCACAACCTGACGGTCGGTTATGAGCAGATGGGGGATTATGAGAAGGCCGCGGAATCGGGCCGGGAGAGCTTACGAGTGGATCCGAATTCCGCCACTGGGTATCTCAATCTGGCCTACGCGTACTGGGGCAGCGGCCGGTTCGATGAGGCATGGCAGACCACGAACCAGGGGCTGAAGCTGTTTCCGGAGAGCGAGGCGAATCATTTTGCTGCTTATTTTCTCTCTCTCGTAGAAGGCAAGGCGGACGTCGCGGCGCGCGAACTGGCGTGGAGTAAAGGCAAGTCCGGGGAATTTCGTGTTCTACGATTGCAGGCGATGGACAACTTGGACACAGGGAAATTGCGAGAGTCGCGAGAGATTTTGGAGCACGCGTTCCGACTGGAGAAAGATCAGGGCCTGGTCGAGGTTGCCGCGTCTGACTTGGCGTGGCTGGCCGTGATCGAGGCTGATTTTGGAAACTGCGAACGCGCCAAGCAAGATGCCGCTATTGCCCATGCGAACCAGACACGGGATGCCTCGGTGCTGGCAGCGATGGTGTTTGCGACTTGCGGGGACAGGTCGAAAGCGGAAGGCATCGCTGCCGATGTTGCCCAGAAATATCCAGCAGATACTTTTGCGCAGAAGGCAGACATCCCGCAGATTCGCGCAAGGATTGAAGTGCAGCGCGGGGGCGCCGCGAAAGCGGTGGAGTTTCTGGCTCCCTCGGAAGCTTATCAGTTCGGCTTCGTTGAGGGTGGCATTCCTGCCTATCTGCGCGGCCTGGCTTACCTGCAAATGAAACAAGGCCCGCAAGCGGTTGCCGAGTTCCAAAAGATTCTGGACCACCACAACATGCTTGCGCCCACACCCTATTTAAGCCTGTCGAAACTGGGGCTGGCGCGTGCCTATGCGCTGTCCGGCGATTCCGCAAAAGCCCGGACGGCTTACCAGGATTTCTTTACGTCCTGGAAAGACGGCGATCCGGATATTCCAATCCTCAAAGCAGCGACGATGGAGTACGCGAAGCTGAAGTAACGCTGCAGCATTTAAACCGCTCCCAAGACACGAGCAAGCCGCGTCTCTACATTTGATTTCTTTATACGGTGGTAGATATTTTCACCGCCCCAGCGTACTATCTCGCATCGCTAGTTCGGGGAGAACGCCACTATGATCCTGGGAATGTCGCTCGCTACGTTTACTGCTTTTCATACTGCCCTTAGCTTGATCGGGATCGTTGCGGGCCTGGTCGTTGCTTACGGAATGCTCAGCGGAAAGACCATAGAAAAGTGGACCAATCTATTCCTGCTGACAACAGTGTTAACCAGTGCGACCGGATTTCTATTCCCGGTTGAGCATCTCCTGCCGTCTCACATCGTCGGCACGATCTCGCTGGTGGTGCTGGCCGGGGCGCTGACGGCACGTTATGCCTTTCATCTGGCCGGTGGATGGCGCAAAACGTATGTGTTCACCGCGATGATCGCGCTCTATCTCAACTGCTTCGTGCTGATAGTGCAGCTCTTCCTCAAAGTGCCGAGCCTGCATGCTATGGCTCCGAAGGGACAAGAGCCTCCTTTCCTGATTTCGCAGCTAGTACTGCTGGCCCTGTTCATCGGGCTCACCATCAAAGCAGCGAAGGGGTTTCGCGCCGCAACAGCTCCGGCATTGCGACGAGCCGCTTAACGCGCGCGCTCAACGATCGGCAGGCGGGGTCAGAGAGAAGGACGGCTCTGATGTTCTCGCAGGATCTGTTCCTTGATTCGGCCCGGCAATCGCGAAGTATTGAGGACATCACGCAAGAGCGGTTCGGGCAGTCCCTGGCTGAATTCGAGTGCCCGCGCGAGCGACAAATACTCCGTACGTAGCAGGGCGATCCGCAATTCCCTGCGATACGACCACTTCGCGTGGTGCGCCACTGCCTGCACCATGTAGGCCTTCGCTTCCGGACGCAACACTGCCTGGATCACAAAAGTCTCTGTGAGTCGGGCATTTTCCAGTGCGATCTGCATGACGCGGGCGTCGCCATCCAGCAGCATGGCCCCGGCTACCCGGCCCGATCCGCGGCGGGCGAGGGCGAGGCGTTCCCCGAGTGTAACCGTCTTCAAACGCGAAATGAGGAGATCATCCGTAGCAACTTTCACATCGGCAGGCACACCCGGAGTGAGCGCGATCTTCATCAAGTCAAAAGTGTAGAACTGACGAATCAGCGGGATCGAAATCTGGCGAGGCGTGTGCGGATGACTGGCGACAGCGAGCCTCACCTTACGCAGCTTCAGAACACTGGTGTTCTTTCCCAGCCGGTCCAGGACGTCCACAGGTAAGTCCGCCCACTTGAGCAGTGACAGGGCGAGATCCTCTGTCAGCGCCGGATTCGCAGCCGCACGCAGAAGTTCCTCCGGTGAAATGTTGTGGGTGAAACTCTCAAGCGAAGCCGGAACCGCTGAAGCTGGGGGTGCCTCTGCGTTTTCATTTTCGCGAATCATACGGTTTAGCCTGCCTTCAACTTCCCTGCCCGGCGCGCCAGTGTCAGCGCTCCTTCCACGGGTTCGATCAACTCGCTTTGCAGTTCGACGCCCGGGAAGCGGGCATGTAGACAATTGTAGAAAACCTGGCGCACTTCGGTGGACTGACGAAAGACACTGCCCGTCATGGCTACTGGGGCATGGGGAGCCTTGGGCATCAGGCGGCTAATGACCTTGGCCGTTAGGCCAGCTAGCTGCGATCCGGCGTCGGCCAGGATTGCGCGAGCCATGGAATCGCGCTCGGCAGCCGCCTTGAGGACAATGGGGAAAAGCCGCGGGAAATCAGGTGAGGGTTCCGAGTTGGCAGTTTCTACGAGTGCGCTCAAATCACGCAAATTCCAGGCTTGAAGCACCAAATCGGAAAGAGCCGTTTGCTGCCCTGCATCGCGGGCGCGCAGGATCATCGAGACGGCATGCTTGCCGATCCAGTGCCCGGAGCCTTCGTCCGAGATTGCGAATCCCCAGCCACCGGCGCGGGCCGTACGGCCGGTGGCGTCGCGTCCATAGACGATCGAACCTGTGCCCGCGGCAACGATTACTCCGGGCCCAGTACCGAAGGCTGCCTCGAGGGCGATCACCATGTCTCCGACAACTTCGACCAAGGCGGGAGTCAGTTCCGCGAGGATGCTTTGAACTTTGGCTGCAATTTCGGGCCGGGCTGCTCCGGCCGCACCAACGCAGATGTTTCGGATATGAGCCGGTTCAATCTTTGCGGAAGTGCATGCTTCCCGTATGCAAGCGTGTAACGATTCGCGAGCCAGCGCTTCGCCAGAACGGATGATGTTGCTGCCTCCGGCGACGGCCGTGGCCAGAGTCCTTGTTTCGTCACCCAGGGCGCAGCGAGTTTTCGTGCCGCCGCCGTCGATGCCAAGGTAAAACGCCACGCGGTATTTCTATCACAGCATGACTTATATTTCCGGGGACATTGTTGTTCTGTAAGATGGCTAGCGACTCCTAAAGCGCATCGTTCTCAGAAACCGGCTATGGCACAAAGTCCACGTCCCGAACTCGCCCGCGATCTCGGCCTCTCCCATGCTGGAGCGGTCGTGGTGGGCACGATCATCGGCAGCGGCATCTTTCTGGTTCCTGCCGAGATGATGCAAGCCGTCGGCTCGGCTCGCCTCGTGTATCTGGCGTGGATGGTGGGAGGAGTTCTCTCGTTCTTTGGCGCGCTCACATACGCGGAACTGGGCGCAATGAAACCGCAGGCGGGCGGCGAGTACGTTTACGTCCGCGATGCATACGGGCCACTCGCGGGATTTCTCTACGCCTGGACTTGGTTCCTGATCGCAAAGCCTGCCTCAATCGCCACCATCACGACTGGCCTCGTCCGCATTCTGGGCACGTTTCCGATATTTGCTTTCTTCTCCCATCCGTTCCTGGCACATCCGTTCACGCTCACCTACGGACAACTCGTCGCCATCGCCGCAGCCATCCTTATTTCGTGGCTTAACTACATCGGCGTACGCAAAGCGGGTGAATTTCAGTTTCTGTTCACGTTACTCAAAGTCGCAACGATTGTGGGGATCGTGGCGATTGGGTTTTCCTATGGCGGCGGCTCATGGTCAAATTTTGCAACGGAGTTTGTCGGCGCCAAGGGTGGTATCAACGGATTCTTCCTCGCCCTGGTCGCGGCTCTCTGGGCCTATGACGGCTGGAACGATCTCAACATGGTGGCAGGCGAGATCCGCAATCCGCAGCGCAATGTCCCGCTGGCTTTGATCTGGGGCGTAGCGACCGTGGGACTGCTTTACATACTGGTCAACGCAGCGGTGCAGTACGTCCTTCCCGCTGCAGTCGTAGCGGGATCGGAACGCCCGGCTTCCGAAGCGGTCGCCCTGGTGCTGGGACGCACGGGCGCGGGCCTGGTCTCGGCGGCGATGGCGATCTCCATGCTCGTGACGCTGAATGGCACGATCATGAGCGGAGCGCGTGTGCCCTATGCGATGGCGCGGGATGGATACTTCTTCCAGTCGATCGCGGATGTGCATCCCCGATTCCGGACGCCATCCGTAGCCATCGTGGTGCAGTGCGGGCTGGCGATTGTGCTCCTTCTTCTAGGGGGAAGCTTCCGGCAGTTCTTCTCGCTGGCAATCTTTGCGGAATGGCTCTTTTATATGATCGCGGGAAGCACGGTTTTCGTGTTTCGGAAGCGCGATCCCGGGGCTGACCGTCCGTATAAGGTCTGGGGCTATCCTGTAGTTCCGGCGTTGTTCGTGGGCGTTTCGGCGGCGCTCCTTTACTTCACGTTCAAGAACAATCTGCCGAATTCTGCCTATGGAACCTTGGCAATTCTGGCAGGGGTTCCGGTGTTCTACTGGTTTGCGCGGCAAAAGCGCGTTACTTCCAAGTAACAAATCCCAAGAAAACCCACCTTTTGATCGGTTACCAAAGGACAGGCGCATGCGACACGTTTACCCCTGCCCGATGATCCTCTAATGTGAGGACTCCAGTCCCATGCGCTCTCCCCAGCCTGGGTCCCCATATTTGGAGCTATGGCATGTCAATGAACGATCGTGGATTTCGGCTCGGCCTTCTGCCCGAGAAAAAATGGGACTGGCGGACGTTTGCCACCAGCTATGGCATGTTGGTTGCCTTCATCTTGCTATTGCTGCTGGTCAATGTCCTGATGCCGCAAGACCTGAAGACCAATCTGAGCTTTCACGTGACGGAATTGATTCCACGACCTTCGTTGCGGCCCGAGCCTCCACCGCCGCCGAAGCCGTTGCCGGTGCATGCCAAGTTATTGAAACCTGCGCCCGTGTTTGAGTCTCCGAAGCTGGTGGTGCCGAAGGAAATTCGCGTCATCAAGCCTCATCAACAGGAAGTGGAAGTTCCCAAAGTGGCACTCAACAATTTTGCTCCGGCGGTTTTGAAGACCATTCCGGGCGGAGCGCGTCCGGTACTGATTCACACCGGGGACTTTGCAGGCAGTTCGGTGACGCCGACCGTGAATGCGCCGATTCAGAAAGTGCAGACGGGTGGATTTGGCGATCCCAATGGACTCAAGCCGAATGAGAACAGTAAATCGAATGCCCGGCTCATGGCGGCAGCGGCCGGCGGATTCGATATGCCGGTCGGTCCTGGAAACGGAAACGGATCAGGCGGAGCCAAGGGTATCAAGGGAACAGTCGCCAGTGCCGATTTCGGAACTGGGATTGCCACTCCGGGAAAAGGTGATGGCCGCAGCAGTGGCAAGGGTGTGCAGACTTCAGGCTTCGGCGCGCAGGAAGTCGCCCAGGTGAAGCCTGGCAGCCAGCGCACACTGGACAGCGGTCCAGCGACAACTTCGGTTGAGATCACGTTCAAACCGAATCCGGCTTACACCGAGGAAGCGCGCGGTTTGAAGCTGGAAGGGGAAGTACTTCTTGAAGTCAGCTTCGGTGCGAACGGGCAGTTGCATGTGAACCGGGTGGTCCGCGGGTTGGGCCACGGGCTCGATGAGAACGCCATCGCAGCCGCCAATAAGATGCGTTTTAAACCCGCGATGCGGAACGGACAGCCCATGGACTCCACGGCCATCGTGCACGTGGTGTTCCAGCTAGCGTACTAATTTTTGGAGATGAGAGTCATGCGTACTTCGAAATGGATGGTTCTGGCCCTGCTGGTTCTATCGGTCACGATGACGGCGGCAGTGGCACAACAGTCGGCACCGGCACCTGGAACTCAGCAGCCCGTTTCGGCAAGCCCGCAATCGGGTCCGGCTGCAGAGCCCGCCTCGGCGAGCCAACCTATTTCCGCGACACCTGCGCCGCCGCCTCCGGTGGCTGCGCCCGTGACCATGGATCAGGTCGTCGACCGCGTGATCGAGCGCGAGAAGGGCCTTGTCAAAATGATGGCCCCGCGCACGCCCGTGGTGGAGACCTATCTCCAGAACCTGACGCAGGACACGGCATTGGGTCCGGTCCCGAGCGATGACCGGTACTTCCTCGGCCGCATGGACCTGAGCGAATCCATCGACCGTTCTGACTACCTGAAAGAGAAAGACGACGGCATGGAGAAGCGCCTGCTCGGCGGCGTCACCAAGATGTTCAAGTTCCAGTACACGCCGCTCGGCTTTTCGTGGATGATTTACGCCGATCGCAATGACTTCGATCGCCAGCACTACGATTTCCGCTATGTGCGCCGCGAATTCATGGGCGATGTCCGTACCCTCGTGTTCGACGTCACACCCAAGAAAACAGCTGGCAAGGGCCGCTTCCTCGGACGCGTCTGGGTTGAGGATCAGGACTTCAACATCGTTCGCTTGAACGGAACGTATACCCATCCTTCGCGCAACACCTACTACTTCCACATGGACAGCTGGAGACTGAACCTGGTCCCCGGATATTGGGTACCGACTTACATCTACAGCGAAGAAGGCGACTTCACCGCTGGCGCCAAGAACAAGATTGCGTTCAAGGCACAGACCCGCATGTGGGGATATAACCTGAAGACTGGCGCCGCCAACGACGAACTGACGCAGATTCGCGTGGACAGCGTGAAAGACGACACGCCATCGGCACAAGACGCTTCTCCGCTGGCCGCCCAGCGCGAATGGCAGCAGCAAGCCGAAGACAACGTTCTGGAACGCCTGGAACGCTCCGGATTGCTGGCTCCCGAAGGCGAACTCGACAAGGTTCTGCAGACCGTCGTCAACAACCTGCAGATCACCAACAATATCGAATTGCCGCGTCCGATCCGTACGCGCGTCCTGATCACGTCTCCGCTGGAAACCTTCAGCGTGGGCAACACGATTGTCATCAGCCGTGGCATGATCGACGTCCTGCCGGACGAAGCCAGCCTGGCCGCTGTACTCTCGCATGAACTGTCGCACATCGTGCTTGGACACAACCTGGGAAGCCAGTACGCTTTCAACGACCGCATGCTGTTCTCGGACGAAGGAACGTACCAGAACCTCGGTTTCAAGCACATTCCCGAAGAGGAAGCAGCCGCCGACAAGAAAGCGGTGGAAATGCTGAAGAACTCGCCTTACGCGCAGAAGCTGGACGCGGCCGGCTTGTTCATCAAGGTTCTGCAAACGCGCGCGCCCCAGCTGGCCGCTCTGCTGCAGGCCCACCTCGGCAACAGCATTGCTGAAAATGGCACGGTCACTCGCATGTCTTCACTGGCAACATCGGCTCCGGCTCTCGACTGGAACAAACTGGACCAGATCGCTGCCCTGCCGCTTGGTGGACGCGTCCGACTCAATGCCTGGGACAACAAAGTAGAAATGGTCAAGGCGCAGCCGGTAGCAATCACTTCAGCACGCGACAAGATGCCGTTTGAAGTCACTCCATTTTTCCCGCGTTTAACGCGTTTTGGTGCGAACTCAGTTCCCGCCACGACGGCGCCCGCAACCACTGCGAGTTCCGCCAACGCGACTCCTAGCCCGACGAACTAAGTCGGCTCACGAGGTGAACGAAGCGCAGGCCGGGACCGGAAGAAATTCCGGGGCCCGGCCTTGTGTCTTTCTGGGGGAAATAATCAGCAGCCCTGGTTTGCTCAGCGGCGAGCCAGCGGCATGAAAAGGCAGCCGACATCCAACGCGGCATGATGGCCGCAAGCGTGCGCCCACACGATCCCGCAGGCAGGTTGACCTCAGCCGCTGAAGCGGAAATCGACATGACGCTGGATCGCAGCGGTGAACCGCTGCGCCACCCAAAAACTACCACCCAATACTACTTCCAATGGTGCAAAGCCTCACAACACTGCAAAGGCACACAAGACCGCAAAGCCACAAAACTGCAAAGTACAGCGCAGCAATCCACTCCACCTTGGATCCAACTCACTTCCCCAGGTCGTCTCCCTGGTGAAAATTCGGATAGGGCGGTTTCTTGTATTTCGGTAACGGGTTCTTGTTCAGTAGATCGAGCACGACAGCGACTGCCTTCTCCAGTTGCGGATCGTGGCCCTGCCGCACGGCTGCCGGATCGAGTTCAACGTCGTAGTCCGGCTTGATGCCGTGGCCCTCCACTTCAAACTCACCCGCTAATCCAAAGAGGGCACCGCGCGGAGCGGTGACTCCCCCGCCATCGATGAAGTCGGGGTAGTCCCATATGCCGACGAGCCCGCCCCAGGTCTGTTTGCCAACGAGAGGTCCGATACCAGCTTTGCGGAAATACCAGGGTTGAGCGTCTCCGCCGGAGCCCGCCATTTCATTGATGATCATCGCTTTCGGTCCGTAGATGGCGGCGCCAGGGCTACCGAAATCCTCTCCTTCGCGCGTTTCTCCGAGACTCATGAGCGGACGCCGCAAGGAATCAATGATGTAATCGGCAAGATCTCCGCCTTCGTTGAAACGCTCGTCGAGGACGGCGGCCTCCTTGCCGACCTGCGCGAAGTAGTAGCGATTGAAGCTGGAGAAACCACCTCCCGCTGTGTTGGGCAAGTGAACGTAGGCCACGCGGCCTCCACTGAGTTCGTCGACTTTGCGGCGATTGCCTTCGATCCACGCGAGATGACGCAAACCAGTTTCGCTGTCGATCGGAATGACCGTGACTTCGCGCGATTCCTTGCCATCTGGATTGGGTCCAACCTTGATGGTCACCTGCTTACCGGCGGTGCCTTCAAAGAAGCTGTCGATGTCATCGGACCCATGCAGATCGCGTCCGGCGACTGCGAGAATGTATTCACCAACCTTGACGTTCACTCCCGGCTGCGTGAGCGGAGCTTGCAGGTCGGGATTCCAGTTCTCTCCGTTGAAGACGCGCGCCACGCGATAGCGATTGTTGTCGATGGCGTAATCGGCTCCCAGCAGTCCGGTCTTCACCGGCTTGATTTCAGGACGGTATCCACCGCCAACAAAGACATGGCCAACCTGGATTTCGCCGAGGGCGTCTTCAAACAGATAATTCAGTTCGTCGCGCGAGCCCAGGCCATCGATGTAAGGAGCATATTTCTTCTCTGCTTTTGCGAGATCCAGGCCGTGGTGATTGGGGTCATAGAGGAAGTCGCGCTCGATGCGCCAGGCTTCGTGATACTGCTGCTTCCACATCGCGCGGGGCTCGATGTAGACCTGCATGCCTTCGAGTTTCAGTGGGCCCTCGCCGGGCTTGGGAGGACCGGCTCCGGCACTGGGCGCTTCCGCGGTGGCGCTGATTACGAATTGCTCACCCTTGCGGTAAAGCATCTTTCCGCCGTCGTCAGACAGGGTGTAGTCGTTCACTTCTTCAAGGAACTTGTCGACTTTGCGTTTACTCAGGTCGAACTTCCAGAGAGTAGTTTTCAAGTCTTCCTGATCGCTCTCTCGGATCACCGAGGGGCCTTCGGCGAGAAACAGGATTCCGGTCGCACCAGCAGACAACCCTAGATAGCCTCGAGATGGGATGGGAAGGGCGAGAATGCGCTGCCCGATGCCGTCCATATCAACGCGCACCGACACAGGCTCTTCTTTTTTCTTTTCTGTTTCTTCCTTCGCTTCTTCGACAGCTTTGTCTTTTGATTTGCCCGTTTTGACTTTGATTTCTACTTTCTTCGATTCTTCTTTTGCTTCCTTGATTTTTTCTTCGTCACTCTCAGGCGCCAACGGAGAGACATCGTCCTTCCGCAGCACGGCTACATACACGCTCCGAGACTGGGGATGGTCGAGGCTCGACATGTCGAGCCAACTTGCTCCCAGTCCAACATCGGTGCTGGCCGTGAAGTAGAGGCTCTTGCCGTTCTTGTCGAAGACGGCATACTCCGCATCGCTGAGGCCGTCAGAAATCTGGAAGGCTTTGGATTGGTCCAACGAATATACGAATACCGCGCGCAAATGATTGGCCAGCTGCTTCGTGTAGGTAATCCACTTGCTGTCGGGAGCCCAGGCGGGATGCAGGTTGCGCCGGGGATCGTCGTAACGATCGGTATCAGCCTTGGTCAGCTTGCCGGTGGCAACTTCTGCAATCCACACATTCAAGCGCTTGTCGGTATACAGAATCTTCTTGCTGTCAGGCGACCACACAGGGTTGTAGAAGTAAGACGGCGGTGTTCCGAGACTGATGTGCTGCACTGCCCCGCTACCGTTCTGCTCGCGAACCTGTAATTCATATTCGCCGGGTTCGTCGGAGAAATAGCATATCCATTTTCCATCCGGCGACCAGGCTGGATCGCGGTCCGCAACGGCTGGACTATGAGTAAGATTGCGGATGTCCCCTTTGTCAGACGGAATCGTGAAGATCTCGCCCCACGCTTCGGCAACCACGCGAACACCGGCCGGAGACAGGCTGAAATTTTGCAGACGCTTCGCTTCCACCTTCACAAATTGCGGGCGAACTTCAGGAAGATCTCCACTGACTTTCACATTGATGGTTTGGACTTGCCCGGTTGGCAGGTCAAGAAGCTTCAGCGCACCGAATTGCTCGATCACGATGGCGTCCGGTCCGGCCGAGGCCGACTTGAAATCGAACCCATCGTTCTTCACGACTTCGCGGACCTGCTTGCTCTCGGTGTCATACGCAAACAGGCTCACGGCTCCATTCCGGTCCGATAGAAAGTAAATCGTGTTGCCCACCCACATGGGATTGAAGTCGTTGGAATTCTCGCGGGGGATCTTCTGCACGGAAGAGTCCTTGAGATCGGCGATCCAAATCGGAGTCGTTTGCCCGCCGCGATAGTGTTTCCAGGCACGCTGCCATTTCCCGTGGGGCACGTAGGCGAGATGACTTCCGTCGGGCGAAAGCACGCCTTCTTCGGCGATGGGCAGAGGAAGTTCGGCCGCCGGGCCACCGCCTACCGGAACCGTGTAGAGCTGATTATTCGCGTGATAGTACGCATGGCGGTTGGAGCGAAAGAGAACGCCCTTGCCGTCGGGAGTCCATCCCATAGCCTCGTCGTCGGCTGGATGATAAGTCAGGCGTTTCGGCTGTCCGCCAGTGGCGGGCATCACGTACACGTCGCGATTGCCGGCGTAGCTGCCGGTAAAGGCAATCATCGAACCGTCCGGCGAAAACCGGGCGTCAATGTTAGTGCCGGCTGCGGACGTCAGGCGGTGGGCGTCTCCGCCATTGCGACTCACGGACCAAAGATCGCCGCCGTAGGTAAAAACGATCTCCGTCTTGCTGACGGTTGGTTCCCGCAAAAGAAGCGGCGCGGATTGTGCGTGAATTTGAACACTACAAAGAAAGGCGGCAGCACACAGAGCGAAGACAAGCTTTCGCATGAAGGGCTCCTGGAAGAAGAACTGAGCATCTTAGCATCATCAATGCTCCTCCGCGTGGACCGCGAGGCCAGCAAATGGAACGGCGCCGCCTTGCCTCATTGCAACCGAGTCAAGACAGCGCCGTTGATCGAGACATCAACCGACTAGTTGACGGTTACCGTCACTGTGGCCGATGGAATTCCGTTGGCGACTACTTCGAGCGTGCTGGCGCCGGTTTCGGCGGCGGAAGGAACATCGAAGTTGGTGGATACAATAGCGGTGCCGGTTGCTACACCCATGGTGCTGTGGTTGTGGGTACGGGCGTAGAACACGTGTTTCGTGCTTTTGTTGGTGATCCGCACCAATGGATAGTTGGTGTTGGTTTCAAACTCGTCTCCGAAAGAAGCAGCCTGTGAAAGACCGTTGAACTGCGTTCCGGAAATCGAGTATGTAGAGCCACGCGTGATCGTGCCCGGAGACGACGAGATCGTCGGAGCCCAGGCTGGGAGATACGTTCCTGTCGGATTGTAGAGCTGAACCTGGTTCCCGGAAACCAGCACTTGGCCGCTCGGCAACATCATCAGTGCTCCGTAGCCCGCGATTGTGAAGTTCAGATTCGTTCCATCGAATTCATAGAATCTTCCTGAATTTCCAGCAACCAGTACATTGCCATTCGGGAGCAGTGCTGCCCAGGAATCGCCGGCGTTGTCACCATTCGGAAAATCTGGTCCAGCCGTCCAAAGGCCTTTGCTCGCGAGCTTGGGTCCAGGATGAAAGATCGCAGTATGTCCGGGGCCGGCACCGCCGTTGGTGTACGAACCCGTGGCGAACACCGTGCCGTCTGGGCGCAGGACAGCGGGACCCACTTCTCCGGGCGGGAAGTAGCAGCCGGTGGGGTAGGTAATGCAGCCCTGAATGTCGGTTGGAGAATGTAAATCGACAATCGTCGAGCCCGCAGTGACCCACTTTGACAACGTGGGGAGGTACCGTTCGGCATGGGGCGCGGACTTCACATCAAAGGTCAGGACGGAACCGTTCGGCATCAGCGTCCAACCTTCTTCAGCGTTGAAGTCTTTCTTGTGAGTCGAGAGGACAGCAGTCCAGGTCAATGTCGCGGGATCAAGGACAGCCATATCTTTTGTTACTTTGTTGCCGAGCAGAAACCGTCCGTCCGGCAACACTACAGAAGGCGAGTCCCCGATGGTGGTCCACCCGGTGGGGGGATTCACCGCGGTCCACTGGTTAGCCTTCGGATCGTAGATCGCGCCTTTGTTGGTGAGCACGAAATTATTGCCGAGATATTCGCCGCCTTCGATCAGAACGCGGCCATCGCCGAGGACCGCTGAGGAAAAAGCGTCGGGATTATAACCGGATGGCAAGCTGGCGACCTGCGTCCAAGTCCCTTTCAGATAGCTTCCCGTATTGTCAGGAGTAAGTTTGTACCAACTGGTTCCTGAACCCTGGAAAATGACCGTGCCATCGGTGAGCAGGAAGCTCATTCCCACTCCGGCAGGGGGCTGGTGCGTGAGCGTTTGAAGCGTTTGCGCCGTCGAAGTGCCGGCCAAGAGCAGCGTAGCGATCGCAAGAAGAAAATGCTTGAGCAAGTCGAACCACCTTTCGTGAACATCCGCGCGGCCTGCCCAGGGACATCCCCACAGACTATCCCTGATTTGCGGCCATCTTCGGGGGCGAAGAGCGAAACGCAGCGGGCACTGATGGTATCAAATCCGCACCCAGCGGGCCAAGTGGCATGTGTATTCGATTGGACAAGAAAGTGACATGGCAATGACAAAGCCATAACTGGAGATTGTTAGCCTGAGCACAATCTGCATAACGCAGCATGGAGAAAACTATGTCACGATTCTGTCTTTGCTTTCTTTTGACCCTCGCCCTGTTCACGACGGCGTGCGGCTATGGGTCTCACTACAACATGGGGGGAACCGGTTCCCCAACACTCACCAGCCTCGTTCCGGCTACGGCAACGGCGGGCGACGCGACCTTCACACTAACGGTGGATGGCAGCAATTTTGGCGCTGACTCCGTCGTCTTTTGGAATGGCACGGCCCTGCCTTCGACATATGGCACGGGTAATCAAGTCACCGCTACCGTCTCCGCGCAGGATGTCGCAACCGCCGGCGAGTTCCCGGTGTACGTACGTTCCGCTGCAAAGAACTCGAACATCATGAATTTCACGGTGCAATAGCAGCAGGTTAAAAGTGGTTGCGCAGGTCGGCGAAATGTTCGACGACGAGCAGGTGTTGCGCAGCAGGGGCGGGAACGAGTTCGTCGTGTTCGAGAATCCAGGTGTTGTCATGCGGCACGAACACCGCATGCAAACCGGCGGCGAGTGCCGGATTAATATCTGATTTCGGACTGTTCCCGACCATCCACGTGCTGTCGGACTGAAGCGCGTATTTGGAAATCACCGACCGGTAACACTTCTCATCCTTCTCCGGAACGATTTCAATCGCCGCAAAGTACTCCTTCAGTCCTGACCGCTCGACTTTGCCGGCCTGCTCGACGGGATTCCCTTTTGTCACCATCAGAACGTGATGCCGCTCACCCAGGTAAGCGAGAGTTTCCGGTACGCCTGCCAGTATCTCGATGGGATGTTCGGCGATCTGATGGGCGAAACTTTGAATGCGCTCGTGCAATTCGGGCGTGATCGGTTCGACGGAAAGCTTTTCAAAGGTCGCGACCAGCGAATGAGAAAAGCTGTGCAGCCCGTAACCGTGCTTTACGATCGAATCCCGTTCCGCATCGTTCAGTACTTCCCGAACCTGCTCCGGGGAATGATCCCGATGATCTAGGAAGGAAATAAAGCGGCCAATGGCGCGCTCGAAGTAGATATTGTTCTCCCAGAGGGTGTCATCGGCATCGATGAGCAGGGTCTGAGCGCCATTTTGCACGGTCATACGTCTAATCATAGCGCCTTCGGGCAACTCCTTGAATTTGATAGAATTGAATGCATTCAATGAAAAATAATTGGTTCCTGGCGGTTCTCTTTCTCCTTGTCCTCATGTCTATTTCGGGCTCATCACAAACCAAGGCACCTGCGAAAAAGACGCGCAAGATGACCGGATCGGCTGCGACCGGCCCGGTTACATCTGGATTGAAAGTCGCTCCCGATCTTGACAAGCGCCTGGCCAAGTTCCGGCGCGTCAAAATGCCGTTCAACCGCGCTGGGCTGACTGCGCGCGAACAGAAATTGGTCGGCAAACTGGTGGAGGCGTGCGGCTATCTCGACAGTATTTACTGGCGGCAGAGCGATCCGGAAGCGCTGGCACTCTACCAGTCGCTGGAGTCGAGCACGAATATCCGCGATGTCCGGCTCCGCACGTATTTGAAACTCAATGCCGCGCGCTTCGACTTGATTGACGAAAATAAGCCGTTTGTTGGCGCCGATCCGATGCCCGCAGGGCGCGGATTTTATCCCACGGACTTGACTCGCGAAAAAGTCGAGCAGTATGTGAAAGATCATCCCGATCAAAAAGACGCGATCTACGACCAGTTCACCGTGGTCCGATGGAAAGATGGAAAGCTGGAGACGGTTCCCTACCACGTTTTCTATCGTCCATTTCTTGAGCCGGCGGCAAAGGCGCTGCGGGACGCGGCAATCCTGAGTGATGATCCGGCGTTCGCGAAGTTTCTTGAGTTGCGCGCCGATGCGCTTCTGAGTGACGACTACTTTCCGAGCGACCTGGCGTGGCTTGACCTGAAGCATCCGAAATTCGACATTATTTTTGCGCCCTACGAAACCTACATGGACAGCCTGCTCGGCGTGAAGGGATCGTACGGAGCGGCTGTTATGGTCCGTAACGAGCGCGAGAGCAAAAAACTGGAACTGTTTCAGAAATACGTTGCCGACATTCAGGACGCGCTGCCTCTGGCAGCGGAAGACCGTCCGTCAAAGCGCGGGCTGGAAACACCGATGGAAGTGATGGACACTCCATTCCGCGCGGGCGATCTGACGCACGGATACCAGGCGGTAGCCGACAATCTGCCAAACGATCCGCGCGTGCATGAACAGAAAGGCAGCAAGAAGCTTTTCTTCAAGAACTTCATGGACGCGCGCGTGAACTACGTGTTCCTGCCAGTCGCGCGCAAACTGATGGAACCCAAGCAGGCCGCCAAAGTGACCGGCGACGGATACATGGAAGACACGATCATGCACGAGATCGCGCATGGCATCGGTCCGGCATTTGCGCGGACGGCGAATGGGAAAGTCAGCATCCGTGAAGCCATCGGACACGCCTTCAGTGGTCTGGAAGAAGCGAAAGCTGATGTGGTCGGCATGTTCGGCCTGAAGTGGCTGGTCGATCACGACGCATTGCCCAAAGCAAAGCTGGAAGAGTACTACGCATCGTATGTCGGAGGAATGTTTCGCACCGTGCGCTTTGGAACAGCCGAGGCCCACGGGCAGGCGGAGATGATGGAGTTCAACTATCTCTCCGAACGCGGGGCGATTCACCGCAATGCGAATGGCCGATATGTGGTTGACTACGAGAAGATGCCCGGCGCGGTAGCCGATCTGGCGAAGGAACTCCTCGAAATCGAAGCCACCGGCGACCGCGAGCGCTGCGAGAACTGGTTCAAGAAGTATGGACAGATGCCGGAGGAGCTGAAAACCGCTCTGAAAGCGGCGTCTGACGTGCCGGTGGATGTGGATCCGGCGTTTGAGTTTGCGGAGAAGGTGAAGTAGGGAGCTTCGGGCTTTGAGCTACGAGCAACCGCTTCTTTGCGAAGCGCGGTGGATGGGCGCACTCAACGAAATATGCTCGAGTTGGTGAGTTTCTTAAACTGTCATCCTGAGCGCAACAGAGTTATCGGCAAAGCCGATGTAGAGGGTGCCGGAAGCGCTGGCAACGTTTCTTCGTAAGTTGCGCGCGACGCAATGTGCCGCAGCGAGTTCGCTGCGTGCTGCGCCGAGTGAATGCCTTGCATCACCTTCGCCACTGCCCCCGGTGAAGGGATCCTTCGACTCCGCAGAAACTCACTTCGTGAGTTTCTCCTGCGCTCAGGATGACAGCTGCAGAAAATTGGTTCGCTCGAAGCTCATAGCTCGCGGCTCGCAGCTACTTCACACCCACTCCACCCGCGGCGTCACTGGAATAATCCCCGCCTTGTGTCCCATATCGAGCAACCGCCGGACCGCTTCCCTGCCGTCGTCGCCGTAGTCGAGGGTGCGTTCGTTGACGTACATGCCGACAAATTTGTCGGCGAGTTGGGCGTCAAGGTCGCGGGCGAATTGCATTGCGTAGGAGAGAGCTTCTTCGCGGTGATCGAGGGCGTACTGGATGCTGTCGCGCAGGGCCTGGGTCACATTCGTGATCGTTTCAGCGCCGAGCGAGCGGCGGATCGCATTCCCGCCTAGCGGCAGGGGCAGGCCGGTGACTTTCTGCCACCATTTTCCTAGGTCAACGACGCGCTGCAATCCGGCTTTCGAATAGCTGAGCTGGCCTTCGTGGATGATCAGTCCGGCTTCGAATTTGCCTTCCACTACCTGCGGGATGATCTGATCGAAGGGAACAACTTCAGTTTCGATCCCCGGCGCGAATAGTTCCAGGGCTAGATAGGCGGTCGTCAGTTTGCCGGGAATGGCGATTTTGATTTTCTTGATTTCAGTCTGCGAGAAGGGGCGCGGCGAGACGATCATCGGACCGTAGCCGTCGCCGACGCTGCCTCCGCAGGCCATGAGCGCGTAGTGGTCCTGGATGTAGGGATAGGCGTGAAACGACACTGCCGTCACGTCGTAGACCCCCTCCTGCGCTTTCTGGTTCAGGGTTTCGATATCGCAAAGAGTGTGGTTGAAACGCAGTCCGGGCACGCGGACTTTGTTGGTGGCGAGGCCGTAGAACATGAAGGCATCGTCAGAGTCCGGGCTGTGAGCCACGTTGATATCGCGAACGGGAGCGGAGACAGTATTCATAAGAATTCAAGGATTTCTACAAGCGGAGGGCTAACCCCTCAGGGGCTAAAGCCTGGTCTTCCACTCCGGCATAATCGCAGCGCTGAAGCGCTGCGCCACCCAAAAGCAACGTCATGAATACAACGGCACAGAAGCAACCTCGTGAAAGCAACGTCACGATAGCAACGTGGCGAGAGCAGTGTCACGATAACAACGTCTTTGAAGCAACGCCTTGAAAACAACGTCCGTTCTAGGAACGTGGAGAAAGCCGTTTGTTCCAGCGTTCTGCGAAACCGGCGGCCATTACGATCTTGATCACTTCGGCGAATACGAACCAGTACAAGCCCCACTTGATTGCCTGCGACATGGAGTGCGTCAGAGCGAACAGCCATCCCAAGCCACCTGCGAACAACACGATCTCACCGGCGAAACCTGCAACGGCCGCCCACGCGAAGCGTCGCGAGGAATGTTCGTAGATCCATCCGGCAACAAACGCTACCAACGGATACGCCATCAAGAAACCGCCTGTCGGCCCAAGAATCTGTGCGATTCCGCCGGGGCCAGCCGGATTGAAAACAGGCAGACCGGAGGCTCCTTCCATCAGGTAGACCGCCATCACGGCAAAGCCGCGGCGCGATCCCAGGAGCAATCCGACGAGCAAGACCCCAAAATTTTGCAGGGTCAGCGGCACGGGCGTAGGCAAAGGCACGGTCAGGCGTGCGCACAGAGCCACAAAGAGGCTGGCGCCGATCACAATACCGGCCTGCTTGGCCCACTCCACGGACCGGCTGGGGCGTTCGAGAGCTTGGATCGCTACTTTGGACATAGAAAATCCTCTCTGCGTGGGCGAATCGTACATCTGCAGGTCACACCTCTGCAGATCAAGCCTCGGAAGGAGGCTGGTCGTGGTCATCCAGTGGCGGCTTGGGACTAGCGGCAGGGCGCTTCATTTGATGGCGCACCTGCACATACAGAAGCATCCCAACCACAACCACTACCACCGTACTGGCTCCGAGTATGAGGAACCACCAGAGCATCCGCACAGCAATTTAGGATAGCAGAAGCGAGGGCCGCCGGATTGTGACTCGTGTCACTTGGAGGGCTTTGCCATCGATTTCAGGCGCTGCTGGACGTTTTTCGAGACGCGCTCCAGGCGTTTGCGGGCCAGCTTTGACCCCGTAGCGAGCTTCTCAATGTTGGCGAAGGCATCGGGATTGCCCATCTTCTCGCGGATTTCCTTCAAGAATGGCTGGATCTTCGCGAAGATGAAAAACATCTCGCCGCTCACTCCACCTTGCAGGAAGAGTTCCTGGTTGACCGCGCCGAGCAGAACCATCGACGACGCCATGTCCCAATAACCGCCTACCTGGCGCAGCCAGGCATTTTCCTGACCGGGAAAAGCGTTGGCAACCTTCAGAAATTCGTCGGCACTGGTAGGCCAGAATTCGGCTGTGGCCCAGTGGCGGGCCTTGCGCATCTCCGCTTCGCGGCGGAGATCGTACAGTTGCATGATGACCTGGGCGTCGTGGGCAGTTGGTTTTTTTGCCATCGCATTGTCCTCAGTATTCTGAATTTGAAAGTAGCGCCCGCTCCTTTGTCTGGGACAGGGCGCCGCTACGAAACTGTTGCTCCCGCTGCATCCGCGCTGGTTGGTTCCGCGGCGCGCTCGTAATCACATTCCTTGTTGGGGCAGGCAATCACTGTGCCGTCCTTGCGCAGGCGCTCGACCAGAAATTCGTGACCGCAACTCGGACACTTCTCCGCAATCGGTTTTGCAGCCGAAGTGAACTTGCACTTTGGATAGCGTCCGCATCCGTAGAACGTGTTGCCTTTGCGGGCACGCTTTTCGACCAGGTCGCCTTCCTTGCAATCCGGGCACTTTACCCCGATGAAATTCTGCTTCACGTACTTGCAGTCGGGATACCCGCTGCATGACGTGAACTCACCGTAACGCCCGTGGCGGATGATCAGGTTGCGCGTCTTGCACTCCGGACAGATCTCTTCGAGTGGAATATCCGGCACGCGCTTGCCCTGATCGAGTCGGCGTGTCGTCTTGCAATCAGGATATCCAGTGCAGGCCATGAACTGGCCAAAGCGTCCGCGCTTGAGAACCATGACCCGGCCGCAGTTCTCGCAATATTCCTCCTGCGCCGTTTCCTGCATGTCGGCAGAGTCGAGGTCGGGCAGGTTAATCGGATTTTCTTTGGTGAACTTGCAGCTTTCAGGATTTTCCTTGTCGTAGGTGCTGCACGCATAGAAAGATCCGTGCTTGCCCCACTTGATAACCAGCGGCGAACCGCAGAGTTCACACTTTTCGTCCGTCGGCTTCTCCATACGCTTGATGTTTTCCATGTGCTTCTCGGCGTATTTGAGATCCTTGGAGAATTTCTTGTAGAACTCGGCGAGCGTGTCGGTCCACGTCTCCTTGCCTTCTTCAATGTCGTCCAGCTCTTCTTCCAGATGCGCGGTGTACTGGAAATCGAAGATGTCCTTGAAGTTTTCGACCAGCAGGTCGGTAACAACCAGGCCGATTTCGGTCGGAGCAAACTTGCCGCCAATCTTGGTGGCGTACTGGCGCTCCTGAATGGTGCTAAGGATGGTTGCGTAGGTCGAGGGACGCCCGATGCCGCGTTCTTCCAGTTCTTTCACGAGCGACGCTTCGTTGTAGCGCGGAGGCGGCTCGGTGAAATGCTGTTCGGGCTTCAATTCTTTCAACGTCAGCTTCTGTCCGGTTTCGAGCGGCGGTAGTTTGTGTTTTAGCTCTTCGTCCTCTTCGTCCTTATTGTCCTTGGACTCTTCATAGACTTTGAGGAAGCCGTCGAACTTCATGACCGAACCGGTGACACGGAACCAGAATGTTTCGCTGGCGGACTTCGCGTCAATGTCGACCGTCGTCTGATCGAAGATCGCCGGATTCATCTGCGACGCGATGAAGCGCTGCCAGATGAGTTTGTATACCTTGAACTCGTCTTCCTGCAGATATTGCTTGACGGTGTCGGGATGCCGCATCGCCGACGTCGGACGAATCGCTTCGTGCGCGGCCTGCGCTTCCTTCTTCTCCTTATATGTATTCGGCGTCTCCGGAATGTACTGAGGGCCAAACTGCTCGGCAATGTATTCGCGCACTTCGACGATGGCGTCAGGAGAGACGCGGGTCGAATCGGTACGCATGTAAGTAATCAGGCCGACCAGCCCTTCTTCGCCCAGTTCAATGCCTTCATAGAGTCGCTGCGCGATCATCATCGTGCGCTTGACGCTGAAGCGCAGCTTGCGCGACGAATCCTGCTGCAACTTGCTGGTCGTGAACGGAGGAGTCGCATTGCGGCGACGCTCTTTCTTTTCTACCGAGCGAACCAGCCAGTCGGACTTCTCCAGAGCCGCGCGGATCTTTTCGGCGTCCTCGCCGTTGGTGACTTCTACTTTTTCTTCGCCTTTACCGACGAAGCGGGCGTCGAACGCCGGGGGCTTGTCGCCCGACAGATGGGCGTCGATGGTCCAATATTCTTTCTTTTCGAAGGCCTTAATCTCGCGTTCGCGATCAACGATCAGGCGCAGCGCAACGGTCTGGACGCGTCCGGCGGAAATACCACGGCGAACTTTGTCCCATAAAAGAGGAGAGACCTGATATCCCACCAGACGGTCAAGAACGCGGCGAGCCTGCTGGGCGTCGACCAGGTTGCGATCGATGTCGCGAGGATTTTCAAACGCAGCCTTCACGGCGCGCTGGGTGATTTCGTTGAAGGTGACGCGGCGGATGTTCACGCCATCGGGATGCTCTTCCAGCTCCTTCTGCGCCTTCTTGCTGACTTTCCCCTTTTTCTTTTTCTTTTCGCCGTCGCCAAGTTCAAACGCAAGGTGCGCAGCGATGGCTTCGCCTTCGCGGTCCGGGTCTGGCGCCAGGTAGATCATGTCGGCTGACTGCGCCAGCTTCTTCAGCTTGGCGAGCACCTTCTCTTTGCCAGGGATGACGATGTATTCGGTTTCGAAATCGTTGTCGATGTCGACGCCGAGACTGCTCTTGGGCAGATCCTTCACGTGGCCGTACGAGGCATCCACGGTGAAGCCCTTGCCTAAATACTTCTGAATTGTTTTCGCCTTGGCAGGCGATTCGACGATGACGAGTCCTTTGGACAATGGTTCCTCAGTTTGCCAATTGTTGGATTTGAAACTAGCACGAACAGGCAAGGGGCAACAACTGCACTTCCCCGTTAGCTACTAGCTACTGGCTGCTAGCTACTAGCAATCACGAGCTTTGCCGCCACTATGATCCTAGCCGGATCGCCGTACGGGTTGGACCTTCTGAACAAGCGAAGTCAACATTCTTTGCACCTCTTGGATCTTCTGTTCCGTCTTTTGGAAGTCGGCTTCTAGAAGGAGGCCCAAGTCCTTTGCTAGAAGCAAGTGGTATTCAGTTTCACTGGCGGAACCTCGCGCGATTTGCAGGAAGCGCGTCATCTCTCGTCTGAGTGCCGCCCGCAGCCTTCCGCGATATTCGCTCCGATCGAAGCCGCGGAACGCCGCACTTGTGAGGCGATGCCGTAAATTTCATCGCGAGGAAACGATCGCGTCACACCATAGATCAATACCGTCAATTCGTGAGCCTTTGACCACACCCTCAACTCCTTAAAGTCCTTCATATTGCCTCCGTTCGAGTAGCTGTTTGCTAGAGGTCAGAAGCTAGTAGCTAGCAGCCCGCAGCTAAAAGCTCTTCACAAAATTCTTTCCCGGCAACTGCCGGATTTTCCCGCTTAGTTCCAGCTCAAAAAGTGCGGCGAAGATTTCTGAAGAGGAGACTTCGCTTTCCAGGGTCTCGACGATCTCGTCAATGTGTGTCGATTCGTCTGGCTTCAACAATCGAAGGATTTTCCTTTCATACGGCGAGGTGTCGTCTTCGGGGAATAGAGATGCGGTTTCGGAGGCGGAAGATTCATCGCGGACGGCGGTGAGAGTGTCTTGAATGTCCGTAGGTAGTTCTTCCCAAACGTCTTCCCAGGTTGCAACCAACTTGGCACCCTGCTTAATCAAAGTGTTCGGTCCCCACGATCCTTTATTGGTTACGTTGCCGGGGACGGCATACACGTCACGGTTCTGTTCGAGCGCGCAGCGGGCGGTGATCCGCGTTCCGCTATATTCAGCAGCTTCGACGACCAGCACGCCGACCGACATGCCGCTGATGATGCGGTTGCGGATCGGAAAATTCTGAGGCGCGGCAAATGTGCCGATCGGAAACTCGGAAATCAGTGCGCCTCCGAGGCTCAGGATCTGCTCCGCGAGGCGCGAATTTTCTTTGGGATACAACACGTCAACGCCCGTGCCAAATACGGCAACTGTTTTTCCTCCCGCTGCGATTGCGCCGCGATGCGAGGCGGTATCCACGCCACGCGCCATGCCACTGATGATGACCAGTCCGCGGGCGGCCAGATCTTTGGATAATCGCTCGGCCATACCAAGTCCGTAGGGCGTTGGGTGCCGCGTGCCGACCATCGCGATACCCGCCAGCGAGAGCACTTCGACGCTGCCGCGCACAAAAAGTACAACCGGCGGATCGTAGATTTCTTTCAGGTGACTTGGATACGCAGGATCGTCGAGAGCGATGATCTTCGCGCCGCAAGCGACTGCCTTTGCAGTCTCCTGCTGCGCCAGTTCCATCGAGTCCCCCGTGGCCAACGATTGCGCGGAGGCAACGGGCATCCCAGTCGCTTCCAGTTCCGTGAGGGTGGCCTGAAACACGCGTTCGGCGCTGCCAAAGTGCTCAACAAGTTTCCGAACACGCGTGGGACCAAGGCGCGGCGTCAGCGCGAGGGCCAACCAGTAGGCGGCCGGTTGCAGCGTGGAATTCGGCGTACTGAGGACAGGGCTCGACATGGTGCGTGGACTCTACGGGCTTGGCAAGCGGCTGTCTGTGAGGGCGCGCACACCATATTTGTTAGAATTCGTAAATCAATGAGCCGGTTGAAGATTTCGGCGATTTCCTATCTGAACACGGCCCCGCTCCTGTGGGATTTCGAGCATGGAGATGCGGGCGCTGACTTCGAAATTTCCTACACGGTGCCGTCGGCCTGTGCGGCGGCCCTGCACTCAGGAACGGCGGATATCGGGATCATTCCCGCCGCTGCCTACAGCACCATCCCCGGCCTGGTCATTGTTCCTGAAATCGCGATTGCGGCACGCCACCCGGTGCGATCCATTCTGCTGGTCAGCAAGGTTCCTATCGAAAAAGTACGCACGGTGGCGCTCGACACTTCGTCGATGACCTCGGTTGCCTTAACTCAAATTCTGTTCGCGAAGTGGCTAGGCGGCGCGCGCGACTACAAGGCCATGGATCCCGATCTGGACGTAATGCTCAGCGCGTGCGATGCCGGGTTACTCATTGGAGACCCGGCCCTGCAAGTTGACCGTGGGCGTTACGTCACGCTGGATCTGGCCGAGGAGTGGATCGCGCGAACGGGCAAGTCATTCGTGTTTGCGTTCTGGGCGATTCGCCGGGAAGCGCTTGCCGGACGCGACGCCCCTGCAATTGGCGATATATTCAAGAAATCGCGGGATCATGGTTTGCGTCCAGAGAATCTGGAGAATGTTGTGCAGGAGTGGGGGCCGCGGCTGAATTTGTCCGCCGCGGTGATCCGGAGGTATCTCACACATAACATTCATTACTACCTCGATCCGCCGTGCCTGGAGGGATTGCAGCTTTTCTACCGCTACGGGGCGGAACAGGGCGTCTTGCCTTCGGTGCGGGAATTGGAATTTGCAGTTTAGGAAAATTGGCCCCCTCTCCATTCTCCCCAGACCATGCGCCATGAACTTCGTCCCACGACCGCCATCGGTTCGTGTTTCGGGCGGATTGCGCAAACAGTTGCCATTTAGCTGCACTCCGGATGATCGTTGCATATTTATTTTCGAAACATCGCCGATTGGCGCCCGGAATACGCACTATTGTATGAACGGGAATTTCTGTGAGGAGAAAATCGTTTATGAAGGTCGTCGTCTTTGCTTGTTGCTGTCTGTTGATGGTTGGTCTCGCAACGCAACCGTCCCTCGCCGCATGGGGACCATTCGCTTCGATGGGAAGCACTACGGTGAATTCCGATCCCTCGTGCGCGCCGATGCCCGGAGGAAAAGCAGTCTGCTCGGCACGTGGTTTCACCAACAGTCTGCTGGTCAACCAATTTGATGGAACCGCCTGGTCGGGCTGGACGAAGCTTGCCGGGACGGTGACGTCCGGTCCCAGTTGCGCAACAGACGGCAATGGGAAAGTGATTTGCGCCGCGCGCGCCGCAAGTGGCGTGATGGTCTACACCATCTTCAATGGCACCACGTGGTCCGCGGAGGTGAAGCTCAAGGGCCTGTTGGCGAGCGGCCCGAGTTGTGCCAGCCTGGGCGCTGGGCGTGTGCTCTGCGCTGCGCGCAGTTCCAGTGGCGGCCTCACATCCAGCGTCTTTAGTGGAACGGCCTGGAGCACCTTCGATAACCAGGCCGCGACCAGCACCAGCGAACCGAGTTGTGGCGGTGACGATGCCGGTCGAGCAGTCTGCGCCATGCGGGACACGACGGGAAAGATTATCGTCAACCGCTACAACGGAACTGCCTGGGACGGATTCCTCAACATTGGGGGGCTCGCCAGCGACGGGCCGGTTTGCTCGAACTTCGGCATCGGCAGCCATGTAGTGTGCTTCGCCCGCGGGACCGACATGAACTATTTCGGCAGTCAATTCTTAGGGGGATCATGGGTCGCGGCGCAATGGACGACATGGTCATCGCTCGCAGGAGGGTTCGTGTATTCCAAAGGCGGTTGTGCCGTGATTGGAACCGGACAAATGATCTGCGGAGTCATCGCCGTGACGGACAGTGGCTTTTACATCACGCAATTCAATGGGAGCAACTGGAGCAGTTACCTCGGCCTCGGGCAGACTTCAATCGGCAACCCGGGGTGTACCACGCTAGGCGGCGGTAAGGCGCTATGCACGGTCGTCGGTGTGAACAACAAGGTGCAGAGTACGGTCGGGCCGTAAGTTGGCTGAAGCCTAAGAGGACGGGCACAGGGGCGAGGGATCCTCCAGGTTCGGTGCGCTTTCGGTAGTGGGCTACTTTGAAGTACCGAATAGATTCAAGCCCACTAGGAACGCCATAACTGCAGCCCCTGACACAATGACAAGAAATACGAGAGTGCCTACAGCCATGCCAATCCAGTAGCTGATGGGTTCCTTGTCCCGGCGAGAGGTGTGGCCTTTGACCGTAAGGACACCACTGCGGAAGGATTCGTAGTAACCCTTCCCAAGGAGGAAGGCCACCGTCGCACACAAAAAGAATATGCAGAGTTCGCGTGCCATTTTGAATCACGATTCTAAGCGGAAGTAGCCCATTACCGCGCTGTCACATCGCAACTTCCTCGCTCCAATCCTGTTTTAATAAGGAAATGCCATCGTTCGCGGTTGTCCTGCTTGCCACCCACAAGAGCGCGTTGCGATGGCTGATTGGCTTGGGCGGTCCCGGTTTGATTCTTCTGGGCCTCGCCGACAACTCGCTCGTTCCCATGCCCGGTAGCACCGACGTGGTCACGATTCTTTTGGCGGCACACCACCGCGAATGGTGGATCTACTATGCGCTGATGGCCACGAACGGAGCCGTTCTTGGCGGTTTTCTAACTTACCGGATGGCGCGACGAGGCGGCAAGGCAACGCTGGAGAAAAGGTTCTCGCAGAAGAGAATCAAAAAGGTCTACGCGATTTTTGAGCGATGGGGATTCGCGTCGGTAGCAATCTCGGCAATCCTGCCGCCGCCCTTTCCGATTGTTCCCATTCTTCTGGCCGCCGGAGCCATGCAATATCCCACCAGGAAGTTCCTGAGCGCTTTGGCGGTTGGGCGCGGCATTCGATTCACGATCCTGGGATATCTCGGAGCGCACTACGGAACGCACATCGTGCGTTTCTTCGCGAAGTACTACTGGCCGGTGCTGATCGTTTTGATCGCTTCAGCAGTTTTAGGCGCGCTGCTCGGGCTGTACCAGTATTTGCGGAGAAAATAACGCAGTGCTGCAGTGCGACGCATCATTGATTCGTATCAGGGGTTTGTCGTGGATTGGCATCAGGGATGCGTAGCGGGGATTCGTATCAGGGCATCGCTTTAGCGATGCCGCAATGCCCGGAACAGAGACGCGGCTTTAGCCGCTGGGGGCAACGCCGGCGCTGAAGCCGATCGAGTGGTCGATCCTTGGGCGGGCCTGAAGACCCGGCCCTGTTACGAATCTTTTCAAACGGCACCTCCGACGAAAATAACGCAAACTCGCACCCAACTCGTATCACCAGCTAAAATAGAGGTGATTGAGGGGTGAGAGGATGGCGTTGACCAAACAGCAAGCTCTGGAGATGTTTCAGTCCGATGATCTGATCGGCATTGGCATGGAAGCCGATGCGGTGCGCCGCCGGATTCATCCCGAGGGCACGGTCACCTACATCATCGACCGCAATATCAATTACACGAATTTTTGCACCGAGTACTGCACGTTCTGCGCTTTCTACCGCCCACTGAAGGGACCCGCTTCCAAAGAAGGCTACATCCTCGATTTCGAAACCATCTACGACAAGATTCAGGAGACGGTGGAACTGGGCGGCACGGGCGTTCTCATGCAGGGTGGACTGCATCCGGACCTCAAAATCGATTGGCACGAAAAAATGCTGAGCGGCATCAAGCAACGCTTTCCAAAGATTCATCTGCATTGCTATTCCGCGTCGGAGATTTTAGCGATCGCGGAATACAGCGATCTCAACGTGCGCGACACAATCGTCCGCCTGCGTGACGCCGGATTGGATTCCATCCCTGGTGGTGGAGCTGAAATTCTCGACGATGAAGTTCGGCACAAGATTGCCCGTCTGAAATGCCTGACCGAGGATTGGCTGCTGGTGCATCGCACGGCACATCAACTCGGCATGCGTACGACGGCCACCATGATGTTTGGCGTTGGCGAAACCGCGGAGCATCGCATCAATCATTTCCAGAAGCTTTATGAACTCCAGGAAGAGACGGGCGGATTCACCGCTTTTATCCCGTGGAGTTTCCAACCAGCCAACACGGCCCTGGGCGGACGACGCTGGGAGGAAGCCACTGCGGTGGAGTATCTGAAAGTTCTGGCGATCTCGCGGCTGTATCTGTCGAATTTTCTGAATGTGCAATCGAGTTGGGTAACGCAGGGATTGAAAGTCTGCCAGATGGGCCTACGTTTTGGCGGCAATGATGTCGGCTCCGTGATGCTGGAAGAAAATGTGGTGCGGGCGGCAGGCGTCACGAACTGCACGACGGAGGAAGAATTGCGCCGCATTATCCGCGATGCCGGATTCCGTCCGGCGCAGCGGGATACGTTGTACCGGCAGTATTTCCTGAATTAGTTGACCAGGGCGTCGATTTTGGGTGGCGCAGCGCTTCAGCGCTGCGATGGGGATCATTATCTGCTTGGGCTTCAGCCCTGAGGGCCCGTCATTGTGCGGTTCTTCTAATTTTCGGGCGCAGGAGTAACTGACATTGCCTCTTCCTTGCGACCACTCGACCGCAGCGGCTAAAGCCTATTTATTTTTTAGCGGTGATCGCAGCGGTAAACCGCTGCGCCACCCAAAACCAACGACAGCATCGACTTTCGTTTCCGTTTTCAAATCTGCGCTCACAGGGATGAGATTTACCCCTATCAATCGCTCGTTCGCTCTCATTTTCCTTGTTGGCTTCATTCTGTTGATTCAGGCAAGAGCGCAAGACGCGACTCACACTTCTACCGCAACGTTGGCAGGCGTGGTCGTCAAGGAACCAGGTAGCCAGCCACTGAAGAAAGTCTTGCTCCACCTGATTGCGGAAGATCAAAAAGATGGCGGCAACTACACTGCTGACACCGACTCCGAGGGACATTTTCAGTTTGAGAAAGTGCAGCCAGGACGCTACCGCATGCTGCTGGAGAAAACTGGATTCCATCCCATCAATCTGCGCGGGCGGCAGTCGGACGGCTCGGTCCTCAGCATAAGGACGGGGCAGGAAATCAACGACTTGCTCTTCCAGATGGTATCGGCGGCCGTCGTCACTGGCCGGGTCGTCGATGAAGACGGCGATTCACTGCCGGCCTTCGGGGTGACACTCTGGCGCAGGCGTCCCGGCAAAACGCGAGATCCAGAGATTGCAGGGGAAGAACGCACCAACGATCGGGGTGAGTACCGATTTTCGGGACTCTTCCCGGGTCAGTATTACGTCGCGGTGATTCCACCACCGGACGTCCGCAATTTCATTCGTACCAAAGAGAAAGATGATCCTCCCAAACCGAATCTGAGCTATTTGACCACGTACTATCCGAGCACCAACGATTTCACGCAGGCGGCGGCGATTGATCTGCGGGCGGGCGACGAGATGCCGGTGAACTTCTCGCTGATTCCCGCACGGACGTATCGCATTCGTGGCATGGTCACGGGTATTCCTGCCAACCAGAAACCCATGGTGCAACTGATGTCCAAGGGAGTGGGGCGGACGATGAATGGAGCCGACGTGGCGGCCGATGGCCAATTTGAGATTCGAGGAGTTGCGCCGGGATCGTATTCGATTACAGTTTTCGCCGGCTCGGAAGGGCAAATACTGAGTGCCCGGGAGAGCGTGTCAGTGGTTGCAGCCGACGTAGAGGGACTGAAACTCACTCCCGTTCAGCCTTTCACCATCGCCGGGGCCGTCCGTTTCGACGCCCCAGTTCCGCGGCAACTTGCGCAATGTTCGGTCTATCTGCGCGCGCTGGAAGACGACGAGTCAACATCCAGCCCTGGCGGTGTCGTGACTGCGCAGGTCGATCGTTTCGGAAGTTTTCAGTGGACGGGCGTTATGCCTGGCGCCTACGTCGCGCAATTCAGTTGTGACAGCGAGCGCGACTTGTATTTGAAGTACGTCCGAATCGGTGCCAGCCACAACGATGCGGGCTTTCGTTTAACGGGACCTGCTTCCGTAGAACTGGTAGTAAGTCCGAAAAGTGGGATTCTCGAAGGCGTTGTCATGGATCACGACAATCCGTCATCCAATGCAAATGTTGTGGCCGTTCCGGAAGAGAAGTATCGAAAAATTACAGAACACTTCGGCACCGGATCCACGGATCAGAACGGACATTTCACGATTCGAGGGCTCACCCCGGGCAGCTACATGGTTTTCGCGTGGCAGGACTTGGATGAAGGCTTGTTCTACGATTCCGCATTTCTCAAATCTCAGGAATCGAATGGCGTGTCGTTGAAGGTCGAAGAAGCGTCAAGGCAGAAGATCGAGTTGAAAATCTCGGATGTCGGCGACGACTGGCGATAGGCTGGGTCGCAGGTCTTAGGTGTCAGGAAACCCGCTGTCGGCTGTCAGGTACAATGACTGGTCGTCTCTACCCTTCTGAATTCATGACTGTCATCCTCTCCAATGCTGCAATCGTGTTGGCTTTTGCGCCGAAGGGCGTATTGCCATATATCCGGCAGCATTTTCTGGATAAGACTTTTCAGGGACTTTACAAAATCAATGGATTTGATCTCGCGCTACTCATTCCCTATTTCATCGTTCTGATTATTCTGGCCGCGTACGGCGCGCATCGCTATTGGCTGGTCTATCTTTATTACAAAAACAAGAAAAACAAGACGACCGAACCCGCCGCTCGTTTCGACGAACTCCCGCGCGTCACAGTGCAACTGCCAATTTTCAATGAGCAGTATGTTGTGGATCGCCTGCTGGACGCGATCTGCAAACTCGATTACCCGCGCGAAAAGCTCGACATACAACTGCTTGACGACTCAACCGACGAAACCGTCGCCGTAGCGCGCGAACTGGTCGAGCGTTATGCTGCGCTTGGACACCCTGTTTACTACCTCCACCGCGAAAATCGCGCCGGTTACAAAGCAGGCGCGCTTGAAGAAGGACTGAAAACTGCCAAGGGTGAATTCGTCGCGATCTTCGACGCCGACTTCGTGCCTCCCACAGATTTTCTGATGAAGTGCATTCATCACTTCACGAATCCGAAGATCGGGATGGTGCAAACTCGTTGGACTCATATCAACCGGACCTACTCGTTGCTCACCGAGGTGGAAGCGATTCTGCTCGATGGCCACTTTGTGCTGGAGCACTCCGGACGCGCCCGCAGCGGTGTTTTCTTTAACTTCAACGGCACGGCAGGCATGTGGCGGCGTGTTGCCATAGAAGAAGCGGGAGGCTGGCAACACGACACACTGACGGAAGATACCGATCTTTCTTACCGGGCACAGCTCAAGGGATGGAAATTTCTCTATCTACAGGACGTGGAGTGTCCTGCCGAGTTGCCGGTAGAGATGACTGCCTTCAAGACGCAGCAGGCGCGCTGGGCAAAGGGATTGATCCAGGTATCGAAGAAAATTCTGCCGAAGGTATTCGCCAGCGATGTGCCGCGGGCGGTTAAGGTCGAAGCGTGGTATCACCTGACCGCGAATCTCAGCTATCCGCTGATGATCGTACTTTCCGTGCTGTTGATGCCGGCCATGATCATCCGCTTCTACCAGGGCTGGTTTCAGATGCTTTATATCGATCTGCCCTTGTTCATGGCATCGACGTTTTCAATTTCGAGTTTCTATCTGGTTTCACAAAAGGAACTTTTCCCGAAAACGTGGCTGCGCGCATTTCTCTTCCTGCCGCTTCTGATGGCTCTGGGGATTGGCTTGACCATCACCAACACGCGCGCGGTTCTGGAAGCGCTGGCGGGCAAGCAAACGGCATTTGCGCGCACTCCTAAATATCGTGTGGAGTCAAAGAAAGACAAAGTGGGCGGCGCCAGCAAATATCGCAAGCGCCTGGGATGGGTTCCCTGGATCGAGCTAATGATTGGGACCTACTTCGCGGCAGCGGTGTATTACGCGATCGACAACGAAAACTACTTCACGGTTCCCTTCCTCCTGCTCTTCGTGCTGGGCTACTGGTGTACTGGCCTGATGTCGTTGCTGCAAGGCCGCTTCAGCGGCATGTCGGTCAGTTCCGATGCGCACAGCAAGCCTTTCCCGGTGGGCGTCTAATCCAGCAGATGCGAGGCCGCGCGCTGCGAAAAAATCCCAGCGCTTCTCCTGCAACCGTTGTGCGAGAAGAAGGGCCGGGATTCAAACCTGCCTGCTTTCTAACTCTGCGAACTAGTTAAGATCGGACAGGACAATCGCCGTCAGCGGCGTTCCTCCGTTCTGCTTGTCGAGCGCTACAGCAGTGCGAATCTGACCTGCCGTAAGTGTCAACGCTCCGCTGTCGATCGCGATCGTCTTCGATCCGGTCGGCGTGATAAACACTTCGTAGCTGCCAGCAGCCACGCTCAAATAGTCCGACACACCCTTGAAAGGCACATTGGTGAGCGTTGGCGTAACAGTAGTGATATCCGTTCCTGGGGCTTCGACATAGATATCGACCGGGCCCGCGCTGGGCGCCGCATGGACCAATCGCAATTTGACTTGTCCCGCAGCAGGGGCGGTGTTGTTATCGGTGAGCAGCAGTGGTTCGATGTTTGCCAGCGTATTCACCGCCAGCAACGTGTAATCGCCGTTGGCAGAGAAAACCGGCTTGGCATCAATCACATCGGTAGTTCCGCCCGTGGCGCGCACTTCAACGTGGCGAGTACCCGAACCCACAGTCAAATACGCGGACGCAGTCTCGTAGGCTGCGTTGGTCACAACCGCCTTGCCGTCCACCAGGACGTCAACGTTGGGCGCATCCGGCGAGGCATGGACAACCCGCAATCGTGAGCGATGGTCGTCGCCGCATCCAGTAGTAAAAAGAGCTGCACCGAGAATGATCGTGCTCAAGGCTAGGGAAAGAAAACGTGAATACATGGACATCATTCGAACTCCTTATGGTTTTGCCCCTAATGGGGATCGTTTGCAAAATGACCGGTCGCACCGGCCCGTGGATGGTCGATCTACCTATGGGTCGCCGGGAGTCTTGTGCACTCCGTTTGGCTGTACCTTCTCGGATGGCGAAAACAGGTTTGCTGTTGGCGACAAACCAGGCGGGGACGAAGTTCTTTTTCCTTACGTTCAAAAGGCTACGGAGCGTTTGCCTGTCAATCCCAGGGATTTAGGAAGAGGCAGGCGGGCCCTTGGTGGACGGGCCCGCGCAAGGCATGGATTGATGGAGTGGGACGGTTGAAATACTCTCTTAGTTCGCGTCGGTCAACATCGTGAACTCAAAACCGCCAACCGGATTGTTCAGGCCCAAAGCTGTGCGAATCTGACGGGAGGCAAACGTGATCTTGCCGCTGTCGAGATTGATAAATTTCTGCCCGGGCACAGCGAAAATGACGTGATAGTCTCCCGCCGCCAGGCCGGAGTAAGTCGTGACGCCTTGAAATGCCAATCCCGGAAACGTTGGATCGACGGAACTGATATCAGTGCCGTCCGGCACGATGTAGACATCCTGGATACCCATCCCTGGAGACGCATTGATGACGCGCAACTTGAAATTGCCTGAGTCGGGGGCAGTGTTGTCATCGATCAGTAACACGCTTTGCGGATCGAAGGAGAAGTTCATGGAGAGCAAGGTGTAGTTCGTGCCGGCCGAGATACTGTCGGATCGATCCGCCAAAAGGTTAGTCGCGCCGGTCGGTTCGATCTGCAACTCACGAGTCCCGGTCGCAATGGTGATGTACGAAGAGGAAGCGCCATAGGCAACACTGGTTGCAGCGCTCTTGGTGTCGATCAGCAGGTCGAGGCCGGCCTCGTCAGGTGTGCCGTTCACCAGACGAACTTTGGCGCCAGTGGAAGATGATCCGCAGCTAGTGGTGAAGGCGGTGAGAGCAGTAAGAGTGAAGACGGCGGCGAAAAGTACACACGTACGACGAAGCATTCGCGGGAACTCCTGGATAGTGAAGGTTTTTGGTGAACACTTGACTGGATGCGCACGACAGATCGCAAAGTTGCCGGGGTTCTGTAAATAGTCGTCAATGCGACGTAAAGTCTTGTAAAGCAGAGACGTCTATCTCTGTTTCGCACTCTGTTTAGAAGATCGAAGCGATAGAAGTAGGATGCCGAAAAAGGCGGCGAGGTTCAGCCATGCGAACCAATCGCCGAGGCGACGGTAAAGCGTAGATTCGTGGATCGTGGGGAGCGACACGCTTGCCATGGCAAACGTGGAAGAAGAACTGTCCGCTTCCGCTAGAATGCGGCCGCGACTGTCATTGATCGTGAGGAGCCCGTTGCGCGCGGATCGCGCGATCCCAAACCCATTCTCCACGCTGCGCAGTACGGCCATGCGGCCGTGCAGCCATCCATCGACGCGAAAATCCCACGCAGGCACAAGCAGCAATGTCGCTCCGTCACGGCCGTACTCGCTGCTCAGAGCGGGGAAATCCATGTCCTTGCAAATTTCCAGCCCCCACGCGCCCGCGGGTTGCGGCACCAGCGTTCGAGAGGAGCCGGGAAGTTCTGGCTCGAGCCCTGGGATCAGGTGGTGTTTGTCATAGCTGGCCTGCAACTTCCCTTCGGGAGAATAGTAACGGGACTCATTGAACGACCCGTTTGCAGTACGGCGCACCAGGCCAACGACGATGCCGGAATGGAGATCCGCGGCTGCGCGGGAAAATATCTCGTCGACTTGCGGGCGGGCGCCTTCCGAGACGCGCGCAATTTTTTCGGGAAGAACAATCACTTGTGTTCCTGGAGGCGTGATCCGCCGAAGTTCATCCACATACTCGTGGAGCAACGCCAGTGCCTCCGCATCATGCCCGGGATACGCGCTGTCTGGGACATCCTTCGCGACGAGCAAGACGGCCGCAGTGGAATCCGAGGAAGGACGACTACTCAAGCGCAAAGCTCCGTAGAAGAAGACGGCTCCCAGGATCAGGCCCACTCCGCACGCAAGGCTCCGCCGCTGCTTCGCACTAACTTTTTTGTTGAGGAGAGTGGCGAGAGTCCCCGCAAACAGAAAGATCACAAAGCTGATGCCCCAGATTCCACTGAGTGAGGCGATCTGAATCACCGGCAGAAAGTTCATCTGCGAGTAAGCCAGATTTCCAAACGTACTGTGCGGAGAGGTAACCGCGTTCAGGTATTCGTAGCTCACCCAGAAACTGGGTACGGCGAGAGCGGCGAGCCAGTATCTGCCTTTCAGCAACAATGACCGATGAAGGAGAACTGTCAGTCCGAAAATCAGCGCAGGGCCGGCGACAGCGAGAATCACGATGCCGAGCGGAATGCCGAGGATCCCGCGTAAGTACGGCCACATGTTCAGACCGCCCAATCCCCAGGCAAGGAAGGCTACGGCGAAACTGGAGGATCGCGAAAGCGACGGGGCCGCCATCAGGACAGGCGCGGGAGCAAGCCACATCACCCACCAAATAGGGTGAAGTCCGCTGCCGAAGTAGACGAGAACAGCGCCCGCGAGCGAAGCGACGGCGGCCAGAAGTGCAGTCCGGTAAGGCATCCGAACGAATATACATTCCACAACGATGCACACAAAACGGGTCCACCGTTACCGAGGCAACAACACTGGAGACCTGCCTGGAGTTGTATTGTCTGGATGCTTCCGGAAGCGCATTTTTACTGCACCAAACTAACCAACACGAGGGTCTGTGTCGCGCATGCTACGCTGATAACGCTCTGGTTTCTCAGCTGGCGCTCCGCGTGAGTTCTTGCAGGGAACCAATCTGAAAAAGCTGTTACGCACCGTGGAAGCACTGGCCGAGTTGGGTCCGGAACTGACAGCGGACCGCGACTTCGGGCAGACCGCGCGCACCATGCTTACGGCCATTATTGAGGCCGCGGGCGCGCGCGAGGCAGTCCTATTCTCATTCGGCGAGCGACCTTTTCTCCTCACCTCAGTCGGTGCGCAAGGATTCGCGCTCCTTCCCGAACCATCCCTGATCCCTCTTCTTCCCCGTCATGTTCACACCCTGGCCGCAGCGGCGGGACCCGTTCTACTGAACAGCAGCACGTATGACGTTTTCCTGAGTTCGAATGGCAATGTAGCTCCTGAATTATTCAAGTGCATTTGCCCCCTCAAAGTACGTGGAAGGTTGGTGGGAGCAATCGCGCTGGGCCGGCGAGTGGGCGATGCGGCCTATGAAGAAGACGCGCTCGACGCCTTACATTTGATCAGTAACTACGTGGCGTTGTCGATTCAGAATCACTCCTTGAGCCAGACTCTGGCGCAAAGGGTGTCCGAGAATTTGCGGCTGCTCGCTTCCCTGCATGGTTTTTACGACAACGCGCTCGAAGCCTTTGCCAGCGCCATCGACGTGAAGCACGTCAATATTCACGGCCATTCGCTCCGGGTGGGACGATACGCGCAAGCCATCGGAGAAGCACTCGGGATGCAGTCGGAGCAGGTGGGAGCGCTGCGATCGGCGGGTTATCTACACGACATCGGAAAGGTTGCGGTCGACAAAAGGCTGTTCAGCAAACCGTCGTCACTGAATCCCGAGGAATTTCGCGAGATGGCTGACCACACCGTGGTTGGCCACCAGATTGTCAGCAATGTGCAATTCCCGTGGCCGCAGATTCCCGAAATCGTGCGCTGGCATCACGAGCGCGGAGATGGAACGGGATACCCCGACGGACTCCACCGGGACGAGATGCCCCAACCCGTCCGCATCATCGCGTTGGCCGATACCTTCGACGCGATGGTCAGCGCGCGTCCTTATCGGGAACCATTGCCACTCGGGAGCGCCCTGCAGGATCTGATTCGCATGACTCCCCAGAAATATGACGCGGAAGCGATGCAGGCTTTGCTCATCCAAGTGCGGCGAGATGCGGTGGGCAGCAACCGCGTGCCGTTGCTCGAACCCGGAGTCGTGAACCTGTCTGCCAGCGATGTGGATCAGTTGGCTTCTACATTGCACCACAAGATCACCCAGAACAAAGTATTCCTGACATAGGGCCCTTTTTCCGAAATTGTGATCTTGTTCTTGCGAAGAGGGCTGCCGGGATGCAAAGTCCACAACCCGCAGATTGTCTCCGGTGTAAAATCGAAGTTCAACCATGAAGGCAGGTCTCTGCAACAAAATGCCCTGATCTTCATCTAATTATCCGTACATCCCGGGATCCCAAAGACTGAAGAGGGGGACTTGATGGCCGTAAGCGATCAGGCTGTAGCCACCGATGCAAAGCTCGATCAGCTCAGTATCAATACCATCCGGACACTTTCGATGGACGGCGTGCAGAAGGCGAACTCGGGACATCCCGGGACGCCGATGGCGCTCGCTCCAGTCGCCTATACCCTCTGGCAACAGTTCCTTCGCTATGACCCGGAAGATCCGCTTTGGCCTAATCGCGACCGTTTCGTGCTATCGAATGGACATGCCTCGATGCTGCTGTACTCGATGCTGCATCTAGCGGGCGTTCGGTCCGTAAACAAGAAAGGCGAAGTCCTGCCCGACTTGTCGATTTCCCTGGATGATCTGAAACAGTTTCGCCAGATCGGCAGCAAGACTCCTGGACATCCTGAATACGGCTTTGCCACTGGCGTGGAAACGACTACAGGCCCCCTGGGCCAGGGCGTTGCGACCAGCGTCGGGATGGCGATCGCGGGCCGGTGGCTGGGCGCGAACTACAATCGTCCTGGATTCGACCTCTTCAACTACAACGTCTGGGTATTCTGCGGCGACGGCGACCTCATGGAGGGTGTCTCCTCCGAGGCAGCATCCGTTGCCGGTCACTTGAAGCTCTCCAACCTGTGTTGGGTGTACGACAACAACCAGATTACGATCGAAGGAAACACTGATCTCGCGTTCAGCGAGGATGTGACTGGACGGTTCAGGAGTTATGGATGGGATGTAACCCACGTTACCGATGCCAACGATCTCGGACAACTTGCGAAAGCTTTCCAGCACGCGACCGGCGTGCAGGATCGGCCGCAGTTGATTATTGTCGACAGCCATATTGGTTTTGGATCTCCCCACCGGCAGGACACGAAAGAAGCGCACGGCGAAGCCCTCGGCGACGAAGAAGTGAAGTTGACCAAGCGCGCCTATGGCTGGCCCGAAGACGCACAATTCCTGGTTCCGGATGGAGTCCGCGAGTGTTTCCGCGACGGCATCGGCAAGCGCGGCAAACACCTGCGCGATCAGTGGACCACGATGTACAACAAATACGGCGAGCAGTTCCCCGACCTCTCTAACCAACTCAGCCAAATGCAGCAGCACCAACTTCCGAGCGGCTGGGACAAGGATCTGCCAAGTTTTCCCGCGGACGCCAAGGGAACAGCAAGCCGCGAGTCTTCGTCCAAAGTTCTGAATGCGCTGGCGAAGAATATTCCGTGGCTGATGGGTGGCGCGGCGGATCTGTATCCGAGCACGAAGACTCGCCTGACGTTCGACGGTGCCGGGGATTTTGAAGCGGGCAAATATCAGGGCCGCAATTTCCACTTTGGTATTCGCGAACACGGGATGGGCGCAATCGTGAACGGCATGACGCTCTGCAATGTCCGCGCTTACGGTTCCACGTTTTTCATTTTCACCGACTACATGAAGCCGGCGATGCGGCTCTCCGCTCTGATGGAGATACCGGCGATCTGGATTTTCACGCACGATTCCATCGGCCTCGGCGAAGATGGTCCGACCCACCAATCGATCGAGCAACTGATCGCCTTGCGGGCAGTTCCGGACATGACTGTTCTGAGGCCGGGCGACGCCAACGAAGTAGTGGAAGCGTACAAGGTGATCATGAAGCTGCAGCACAGGCCAGCGGTTCTCGTGTTGAGCCGGCAGAATCTGCCCACTCTCGACCGCACGAAGTACGCCTCCGCGGCAGGCGTGGCCAAAGGCGCGTACGTTGTCGCTGACGCCGAAGGCGGCAAGCCGCAAGTCATCCTGATCGGCACCGGCAGCGAGTTGAGCCTGTGCGTTGACGCTTACGAAAAGTTGAAACAGGAAGGCATCAAGGCTCGAGTGGTCAGCATGCCTTCATGGGACATCTTCGATCGCCAGGAACAGAGCTACCGCGATCAAGTGCTTCCGCCGGATGTCACGGCGCGGCTGGCTGTCGAAGCCGGTTCGGCGCTTGGGTGGTCGCAGTATGTCGGCACCAAGGGCCGGGTGATCGGGATGCACACTTTCGGCGCTTCGGCTCCCCTGAAGGACGTCATGAAGAAATTCGGCTTCACGGTCGATAACGTACTGCAGAATGCGCGCGAACTGGTTGCAAAGTAACGAATCTGTAACGTCCATCGGCGAATCTGGTCGGGACATGAGTAGTCGTGAGGAGAGGTCATGAATCCTGTTGGAACTTTGGAAACGAGCAAAGCCGTCAACCCGTTGAAACAGCTGCAGGGGCTCGGCCAGTCGATCTGGCTGGACTACATCCGCCGCGATCTGATGACCGGCGGCGAACTCAAGCGCCTGATTGACGAAGATGGGCTCGCAGGCATGACCTCGAATCCGGCGATTTTTGAAAAGGCCATTGTCGGCAGCACGCTCTACCAGGATTTTCTCGACTCGCTTGCGAATCGCACCGACCTCGACGCCAAGGGTCGCTACGAACTGCTCGCTCTCCGCGACATTCAGGACGCCGCTGACTTTCTGCGGCCGGTATACCAAAGCACGAAACGCCGGGATGGCTACGTCAGCCTGGAAGTTTCTCCGTACCTGGCCAACGACACGCAAGGGACGATCGAAGAAGCGCGCCGTCTGTGGCGAGCGGTTGCCCGAGAGAACGTGATGATCAAGATTCCCGCCACACCCGCGGGGATTCTTGCCATTCGCCAGATGCTGAGCGAGGGCATCAACATTAATATCACTCTGCTCTTTGCCCAGAGCGTGTATGAGGAAGTCGCGCAGACGTATGTCGATGCGCTGGAAATCTATTCGGCCGGCGGCGGCGATGTCAGCAGAGTAGCCAGCGTGGCCAGCTTCTTTATCAGCCGCATTGATTCGCTGGTGGACTCGCTGCTCAACGAACAAATCAAGAAAGAAACCGATCCCGCGCGGAAAGCCAAGCTGCAAGGGATCCTCGGCAAGGTCGCAATCGCGAACGCCAAGCTGACCTACGAGGCCTACCAGAAGATCTTCTCCACTCCACGCTGGAAAGCACTCGCTGCCAAGGGAGGCCAGACACAGCGCGTATTGTGGGCAAGCACAAGCACCAAGAACCCGGCATATCGCGATGTCATGTACATCGAAGAACTGATTGGGCCGGACACAGTAAACACCGTGCCTCCCGCGACGCTCGACGCATTTCGAGATCACGGCAAAGTGCGTTTGAGCTTGACCGAGAATATTCCGGCAGCGCGCCAAACCATGGCCGATCTGGCTGCAGTCGGCATTTCAATGAAAGAAGTCACGGAAAAGCTCATCACGGACGCTGTAAAGCTTTTCGCCGACCCCTTCAAGCTTTTACTTGACGCAGTCGAGAAGAACAGCAAGGGCGGTGGGGCGAAGACCAACGCTCAGACCGCTACACTGCCCGCCGACCTTGACGGTGCCGTAAAAAAAAACCTTAGCGACTGGCAATCCGGCAACAAAGTAAAGCGTCTGTGGGATCACGACCAGACACTCTGGACGGGCGAAGACGAAGCAGCCTGGCTGGGATGGCTCGACATCACTGAGCAACAACTGGCCAATGTCGGCAAGTTGAAAGAACTCGGCGCCGAAATCAAGAGCGGCGGCTTCCGTGACATTCTCCTTCTCGGCATGGGCGGATCCAGCCTCTGTCCGGAGGTCCTGGCGCTTACATTCGGCCAGCAGCCTGGTTTTCCGAAGCTTCACGTCCTCGATTCCGTTGATCCGGCGCAGATCCGGCACACCGAAGCCAAGATCGATCTGGCCAAGACTCTCTTCATAGTCTCCAGTAAATCGGGTAGCACGCTCGAACCGAACATCTACAAGCAGTATTTCTTCGAACGCGTGAAGCAGGTACTGGGTGCGGACAAGGCAGGAGACCGCTTCATCGCGATCACCGATCCAGGGTCGAAAATGCAGCAGGTCGCGGAGCGCGACCGCTTCCGTCACATCTTCTACGGGCTTCCTACGATCGGCGGCCGCTATTCGGCTCTTTCGAACTTCGGCATGGTGCCAGCCGCTGCGATGGGACTTGATACGGAGAAGTTCCTCAATCGCACCGAGCAGATGGTTAAGGCTTGCAAGGCAAACGTTCCTGTCGCAGAAAATCCCGGAGTGGTGCTGGGCCTGATTCTGGGCACGGCCGCGAAGATGGGACGCGACAAGATCACGGTTATCACGTCGCCCGGTATTTTCGATCTCGGCGCTTGGCTCGAGCAATTGATTGCGGAGTCAACCGGCAAACTAGGCAAGGGCATCATCCCAGTGGATCGCGAAGCACTGGCTGCACCGGCGGTGTATGGCAAAGACCGTATCTTCGCCTACGTTCGACTGGAAACTGCGCCGGACGCGGCCCAGGACGCCAAGGTCGCCGCACTGGAAAAAGCAGGGCATCCCGTCGTTCACATCACCATGACCGACACCTATAACCTTGGCCAGGAATTCTTCCGCTGGGAAATTGCGACCGCCGTTGCCGGATCAATCCTCGGCATCAATGCGTTCAACCAGCCCGACGTCGAAGCCAGCAAGATCGAGACCAAGAAACTGACCACGCAATATGAGACGAGCGGTTCACTTCCAACCGAAACGCCAATCCTCGAAGACGCCGGCTTCAAACTCTTCACTGATCAAAAGAATGCGGATGCGTTGGCAATCGCAACTGGCTCTGACAAGTCAGTGAAGAATTATCTGAAAGCGCACCTGGCTCGCCTGGGCGCGGGCGATTATTTCGCGGTACTCGGCTACGTAGAGATGAATGCGGAGCACGAGGCGATACTGCAGGAACTACGAACGGCCGTCCGCGACCGCAAGCGCGTGGCGACTTGTTTGGGCTTTGGACCACGTTTTCTGCACTCGACGGGTCAGGCATACAAAGGCGGCCCAAACAGCGGAGTCGTACTGCAGATCACATGTGATGATGCCCAGGATTTGCAGGTGCCCGGACAGAAATTCACATTCGGTATTGTGAAAGCGGCACAGGCTCGCGGCGACTTTGCCGTGCTTGCTGAGCGCAATCGGAGAGCGCTGCGGATCCATCTCGGTCCGGATGTGAAAACAGGGCTCAGCAAGTTGGCGGAGTTAGTAAAACAAGTTCTAGCGTAAGTGCAGCGTAGAGGCTCGGCTTGCCTCATCTTCGTTGCGACAGAGATGCGGCAAGCCGTGTCTCTACATTCAGATTTTGGTGTCTTGAACGTTTTCTGTGTTTCCGAAAATAAGGAGCATGGCATGCAATTAGGAATGGTAGGGCTGGGGCGCATGGGCGCCAACATGACGCGGCGACTGCTGCGCGGTGGACACAAGCTGGTCGTTTCCGATCTCAGTTCCGAAGCGGTCAAGCAACTGGCCGGCGAAGGAGCCTCTGGATCGACCTCGCTCCAGGACCTGGTCAGCCAATTGAGCGCTCCCCGCGCAGTCTGGGTGATGGTGCCCGCAGGCGGGCCAACCGAGAACACGGTGCAGTCGCTCCTGCAGTACATGCAACCGGGAGACGTCGTCATTGACGGCGGTAACTCCTACTTTAAGGATGATGTGCGACGTTCGCTGATCTGCAAGGCAAAAGGTGTCGATTATGTGGATGTAGGGACCAGTGGCGGCGTCTGGGGACTTGAACGCGGCTATTGCATGATGATCGGCGGGCCTGACGGTGCTGTAAAACGCCTCGACCCGATCTTTAAGACGCTGGCTCCCGGACGCGGCGACATTCCGCGTACTCCGGGCCGCGAGAAGATGGGCGGCACGTCGGAGGATGGCTATATCCATTGCGGACCGTCCGGCGCGGGACACTTTGTGAAGATGGTGCACAACGGTATCGAGTACGGCATGATGCAGGCCTATGCCGAAGGCTTCGACATTTTCAAGAACGCGACCAGCAAGGACCTTCCCGAAGAAATTCGCTACGACCTGAATCTGGCGGATATCGCGGAAGTCTGGCGACGGGGCAGTGTGGTCAGTTCATGGCTGCTCGACCTCACCGCCATTGCCTTGGCGGAAAATCCGACGCTCTCTGAATACAGCGGATTTGTGCAGGATTCGGGCGAAGGCCGCTGGACGATCCAGGCAGCCATCGAAGAATCCGTTCCTGCGGAAGTACTGACTGCGTCGTTGTTCACGCGCTTCCGCTCTCGCCAGGAACATACGTTTGCAGAAAAGATACTTTCTGCGATGCGCCAGAAATTCGGCGGACACGTCGAGCCGAAAGCACAACCGAAGAAAGCGTAAGGGGCGCTCGCAAACTCCCCTGACAGGACAAACATGGCTTTGACCGAAGCGGCACCGACTTCAGCAAAACCGCGCGTTGGACGCGTGGCCGATCCCTGCGTGATGGTGATTTTTGGCGCGACTGGCGACCTCACGCGCCGGAAACTGATTCCCGCGCTTTACAACCTGGCCAGCCAGCAATTGCTGTCGCGGGAGTTCGCCATCATCGGAGTCGGACGCACTCCCATGACCAACGATGAGGCACGCAAGAAGCTTTCCGAGGACTTCAAGCAGTTCGCGACCGGCCCGGTTGATCCCGATTTGTGGGAATGGTTTGTCCGGCACTTGCACTACGTGTCGGGAAACTTCGACGATCCTGCAACCTATGACCGGCTGAAGCAGGAACTCACGAAGGTGGAGAAGGACCATTCCACGCATGGCAACGTCTTTTTCTACCTGGCGACAGCGCCGAACTACTTTTGCGAGATCGTGCAGAGCCTGGCCAAAGTGGATCTGATGAAAGAAGAGAACGGCCAGTGGCGGCGCGTGATTGTTGAAAAGCCGTTTGGCCACGACTTGGAGTCGGCGCGAACGCTGAATCAGAATCTTCTCAAGTTCGCCTCCGAGCACCAGATCTACCGCATTGATCATTATCTGGGCAAGGAAACGGTCCAAAACATCCTGGCGTTTCGGTTTGCGAACGGAATCTTCGAACCCATCTGGAATCGCCGCTACATCGACAACGTGCAGATTTCCGTGGCCGAAACAGTGGGCGTGGAAGGCCGCGGCGGTTACTACGATACGGCGGGAGCTCTGCGTGACATGGTGCCGAACCACATCATGCAGCTGATCACGCTCACGACGATGGAGCCTCCGATTTCGTTCGAAGCGAACGCGGTGCGCGACGAACAAGCCAAAATCCTGCACGCGATCCAGCCGTTCACTTCCGAAGACGTGCTCAGCAAAACCGTCCGCGGGCAGTATGGAGATGGTGTAGTCAACGGTCAGCGTCTGCCTGCATACCGTTCGGAACCCGGCGTTCCCGCCGACTCCAAGGCTGAGACCTACGTCGCCATGAAGCTGCTGATCGACAACTGGCGCTGGGCGGGAGTTCCCTTCTTCCTGCGCACCGGCAAGCGCATGGCGAGCCGCAATACCCATGTGGTGATCGAATTCCGGCGCGCTCCGTTCGTGCTGTTCCGGGAGACGCAGGTGGAAGACCTGATGCCGAATCAACTCGTCATGCACATTCAGCCCGAGGAAGGCATCTCACTGCGTTTTGCGGCCAAGACACCCGGCCCCGCAATGAATCTGGGCGAAGTCGATATGGACTTCAAATACGCCGACTACTTTGGCGAGACCACCGCCACTGGATACGAACGCCTGCTCCACGATTGCATGATTGGCGACGCTACGCTATTTCAGCGTGCCGATATGGTTGAGGCGGGATGGAGCATCGTCACTCCTGTGCTCGATGTATGGAAAGCGTTGCCTCCGCGCAATTTCCCGAACTATCCGTCGGGCGCGTGGGGACCGAAAGACGCGGACGAATTGCTGGAGCGCGATGGCCGGGCGTGGAGAAATTTCGAGAAATAATGCGCCAGCCACTCTAGCCAGGAGCATCCTCAGAACGTATGACGTGCATTCGGATCATCGAAGTACTTCCCGCGCCTGCCGAACTCTTCGAAGCTGCCGCGAAAGAATTCGTTCGCATTGGCCGCGCCGCCATCGCCGAACGCGGACGCTTTACGGTGGCTCTCTCCGGCGGTTCGACTCCCCGAACTCTCTATTCACTGCTCGCTAAAGAGCATGCCGACTTTGCATGGAAGAAGACTTTCCTCTTCTTTGGCGACGAGCGCCACGTGCCACCCGACCACCACGACAGCAACTATCGCATGGTGAACGAAGCGTTGCTTTCAAAGGTATCGATCCCCGCCAAGAATGTGTATCGCGTTCAGGCCGAGGACCCGGAAGCAGCGATGGCGGCATCGGATTATGAAAAGCAATTGCGCAGCTTCTTCAAATTGACACCGGGAGAGTTTCCGCACTTCGACCTGATCCTGCTGGGACTTGGACCCGACGGCCACACGGCTTCCCTGTTTCCCGGCTCAGATGGATTGAAGGAACGTTCCCGTCTGGTGATCGCGAACTGGGTGGAGAAGTTCAAGACCCACCGCATCACCTTCACGTTCCCGGTTTTGAACCACACGACCGACGTCATGTTCCTTTCGAGCGGACCCGAAAAAGCGGATATGGTTCGCGAAATCCTGGAAGGCCATCACAGGCCTCCCTATCCTGCACAGCAAATTGAGCCCGAAGGTCGGTTGGTTTGGATGCTGGACGAGGCTGCGGCTGCAAAATTGACGAGCTAAGTTGTGATCCTGATTATCGGAATCGGGCACGGTGCTCTTTCAGAATGCAACGGTCCATTACGACGAAAATCCCCGCCTGGCGGGCCTTTTCAGCGGCCTGTTCGTTGATCACATCTTCCTGAAGCCAGATCGCGGGAATCTTCAACTGGATGGCTTGCTCAACAATCTCATCCACATATTCTGGACGTCGAAAAACGTCGACGAGATCAATCTTGCCGGGGACATCGAACAGGGACGGATAGGCTATTTCTCCCAACGCCTCGGAAATGTGCGGGTTCACGGGAATGATTTTGTATCCCTGCGATTGCATGTACGCAGAAACGCCATGGCTCGGGCGCATCGCACTATCGGACTGTCCCACGACGGCAATGGTTTTGACCCGGGACAGCAATTCGTAGATGGCGTCTGGTTGCTTCAAGAGAGCACGCTCACTGGTTGCAGCTGGCAGAAATTAGTCTTTGCCACCCTTCTCCATTTTCTGTTTGAACATCCGCAAGGCAAGCTTGCGAACCGTGTCGGACACTTCTTTGTTCCCCGACAGATTCTTCAAATCGTGAATCAACAGGTTCTTCATGAGGCCGAGCGAGATATCCAGCGGCGTGCGTGGATTGAACACCAGATTGCGCACGATCGTGTAGTTCTTCATGAAGCGGCGGCGCATGGGTATGGCGCGCAAGACCGCCTCCAGTACATTCTTCTGGAGTGCGAATTTTTCTACCTCGCCGTCGGAGACTTTCGGAGAATCGAGTACCGCCAGTGCCACCAGTTTGGTGCTATCGCGGATTAGGATGGATCGCTCTTCTTTGCTGCCGCGCATCGCCAGCGCAATGCGCCCCGTAATGTCGAGCTTGGAGATCTTCTGGAGCGTGCTGTCACGCTTGGTGTCCCCCAGTGCCACGATCGGCTTTCTGCCTGCCTTGATGCCGGCGGCACTCGGCGATGCAGGAGTCGCGGGAGCTTCCGGTACTGGTGCGGTTGCGGTTCCACCCTCGATGCCAGTTCCCTCCTGCACAACGACTGCTTCAAACGGCTTATCGCCTGCCGCAGCCAATTCGGATTGATTTTGCTTCAGGTAGTCCACAATCGCCTGCTCAACGGCGGGTTCGTTCACGCCTTCGGAGTCGTCCGCAGGAATTGAGGGATCCACAATCGGAGCCGCCCCAGCTTCTGGATTCGCAGCCGCCGTCTCAACCGGCGCAACGGCTTCCACGGGAGGCGTCGCGGGCGCTGTGGCGGACGCGCCTTGTCCGGGATTGACGAGTGCTGCCAGTTCATTGGCCCGAACCCGCGGATTGCTTTGCAGCGCCGTCATGAGCGCAGTTGATTTCTTGAAGGTCTCGTCGGCAAGCAGCGCCTCGACCACCCAACGAGCACCTGTGCCGGCTACTTCCAATAGCGACTTTTGTGGGACCGCGGGATTCTTCAATAGCGCCGGCAGCGTTACCGGACGAAGGTTCTTCGGCGACACCAGGTATCCCAAAACCTCAGCGCTGGTATTCGGGTCGGCGGCAACCGATGTTGATGCATTTTCATCCCAGCCAGCCAGGGTCATACGCGCCTGTTCCGCAAATACCTTGTTGTGGAGGGCGAGGTGGACGAGAATTTCCATCATCTCGGCGGGCTGTACAGAGAGCGCACCGCGCGCCGCCGCCTGCATCATTTGCGATGACATCTGCGATTTGCGGACCAGATCAATCATCCGATGCTGCATGATTCATCTCCCTCGTTTGTCCTGAACCCTTGCTGCGCGCCGCTTTCGGGCGGCTCGGGGCGGTTTTACCCCGGCCATCATTTCCAGTTCGCACACGACAATCGCCAGCTGACGGGTGGTCCGATTCGCTTTGCGGCGCTGAAATTCTTCATTCAAGGCGCGATAGTACCAGAGCGTGCCGTCACGGCCGCCGCTGAAACGTTTCCAGATGGACTCCCCGTCGTAGCGATAGTCGGCAATGATGGTGCGAACGTTATGCAACTTGTCGGAAGCTGAGACCAGGCGGGTTTCGGCGTCTTCGCTCTTCAGCCGGGATAGATATTCGCTCTTGCGGACGATCCACGGCAGTTTCGGATCGGAGAACGAATCCGTGCAGCCTTCGACAATCTTCGCTACACGGCCGCCAAACATTTTATGAACCTCGCGCAGCCTCGGCATGCCGCCACAGTCTTCCACCACATCGTGCAGGAGTGCTGCGATGGCCATATCCTCGTCGCCGCCGCTTTCCATTACCAACGACGCAACCGCCATCAGATGCGACAGATAGGGCACGGCAGTTTGTTTGCGAGTCTGTCCTGCATGCTTATCGGCAGCATAGCGAAATGCCTTCTGCAGACGCGGGCCTAAGTGTGGCGGCTTGGGGGCGCCAGGTTTCATGTTGTTTTTTCACCTCTCCGCATGCGCAGGTACGCCTGCATGAACGGCCTCAAATTGCCGTCCAGTACACGGTCTACGTCGCCGACTTCGAACTTCGTCCGGTGATCTTTGATCAGGCGGTACGGTTGCAGGACATAAGAGCGGATTTGCGATCCGAAACCGATATCGAGTTTGGAGTCTTCAATTTTCTTGGTTACTGCGCGCTTCTTCTCCATTTCGAATTCGTAGATTTTTGAACGCAGCATGCTCATCGCCTTTTCTTTGTTCTTATGCTGGGAGCGTTCGTTCTGGCAACTGGCAACAAGTCCCGTAGGGATGTGCGTAATCCGCACCGCCGAATCGGTTGTGTTGACGTGCTGGCCGCCCTTGCCGCTGGAGCGATAGGTATCGATACGAATATCGTCCGGCTTGATGATGACTTCGATGCTGTCATCAATTTCCGGCGACACAAAGACGCTGGCAAACGAAGTATGGCGCCGCTTTGCCTGGTCGAAAGGTGAAATGCGGACGAGGCGGTGTACTCCGATTTCGCTGGAAAGGTAGCCGAAGGCATACTGGCCGTTGACCACGAAGGTCGCGGACTTGATGCCCGCTTCTTCGCCGGGCTGCTCGTCGTACATTTCCGTCTGAAAGCCCTGCTGCTCAGCCCATCGCAGATACATACGCAGCAGGATCTGCGCCCAGTCCTGGGACTCCGTACCGCCCGCACCCGGATGGATGGTCACGATGGCGTTGCGTCCATCGTTGTCGCCGGAAAGCAGCGTTTCAGTTTCTACGCGGTCGACAAGTTCGGTCAGGCTCGTCAGGTCGCGCTGCAATTCGCTGGTGACGTTTTCGCCTTCGCCGGCAAGATCAAAATACGCGCCGATATCATCGGTGCGCCGCGCCAGATCGCTTTCCAGGGACAACATGCCTTCCAGGCGCTTGCGTTCCCGCATCACTTGTTGGGATTTCGCGGGATTCGACCACAGACTCGGGTCAGCCGCCTGCTTTTCGATTTCGGCTAACTGCGGGCGCAGTTTACCGGCGTCAAAGATACTCCCGAAGGTCGTGGACTTTGCTTTTGAGTGCGGTGTATTGCTGCTCGAGTTCAGCTAGAAGGTTGTCGCTCATATTTGCGAAAAACAAAACGCGCTGGGATTGCGCCTAAAGAAATTATCGCACAGAGAACCGCGAACCAATCCCCATGCCGCGTGTAGAACGTGGTACTCGAAAGCAGGCTGTAGGGTGCGGAAAGAGTCGTACGGAATTTACGGCCCGTGGCGGCCACGATCCGGCCATAAGGATCGACCGAGGCGGTCTTGCCGGTATTCGTTGCAACCAGCATCCAGCGGCCATTTTCGATGGCCCTCATCTGCGTCATTTCAAGATGCTGTTTCCAGGCGCCGCTGTCGCCGTACCAGCCGTCGTTGGTCAGATTGATCAGGACGTCGGCTCCACGCTGCACGTATTCGCGGACTTCGTCGGGAAAAATTGATTCGTAGCAGATCGCGATTCCCAGCTTTTGCCCGCCTGCCTCCAGCGGCTCCCGGGAGTGCCCCCAGGCGAAGTTGCCGATCTGGTCGGTCAACATATTCATGAACGGGAGAAGGCGCTGGAATGGAATGTATTCGCCGAAAGGTACGAGATGAGTCTTGTCGTAGCGGGCGGCCAGTTCTCCGGACGGGTTAATCAATCCGGCGGAATTGAAGACTTCACTACGATGTTCGAACGACATCGATGCATTTTGCACGCCTATACTGCCAACCAGCAGCCAGGACTGGCTTTGACGCGCCAGTTCCTCGACGGGTCGTCGAAAATTGGGGTCGTTCAACAGGAATGGCGAGGGCGACTCGGGCCAGACGATCAAGTCGTAATGCTGGCCTTCTTTTCCGCCGGGAGGATGCAGGCTGATCCACGACAAGTCCCGCAGCGTCCCTTGAAAATAGTCGGTCGTCCAGGTCGATTCCGCCGGAATGTTCTGCTGCACAAGAAGGGCTGTATGGTCGGTGGAAACGGGCGGCGGCGATATCAATTGTCCAGCCTGCAATACACTCGCTGATGCAAAAGCCGCTGCCAGAAGCCACTTTCGACGATCTTTCGGCACCAGGAACGCAGCGGCGAACACGCTGTTTACCAGCATGATTTCAAACGACAGTCCGTAGACTCCCACCAGCGTTGTCACGCGGGCGAGCGCTGCATTGTTGGTTTGCGTGTAGCCGAGCAATTCCCATGGATACGCCGAGATCCGTGTCCGCGCCAACTCGATTGCGACCCACAGGAACGGGGCCACGGCCAGCGCGCGGCGCTGCAAGACTTTGTTGCCCGCGGAGTGTGCGAGAAGCAGTCCGAACACTCCGTGATAGGTGCCCATGTACATGCAGGCAGCCAGCAGCACCAGCAGTGCGAGCGGGATCGGCAATCCGCCATAGTGGCGCATGGTATCGAAAATCCAGTAGCAGGTTCCGAGGTACCACAAAGTGCCGCAGGTGTAACACATCAGGAATGCCTGCCAGGGGCTGGCGGGTTCGAGCCGCACGGAAGCATCCACTTGCAGGCTACCGGGCGTCTGGGTACGGCGCAGGGCAATCAGTAGGGGCGCCACTGCGATCCAGGAAAGCCAGAACAACCCGGGCAAGGGAAAAACTATAATCTGCAGAATCGCTGACAGCAGAACCAGAAGCCACGCGCTGGAGTGGATCTTTCGCACGCCGCAAGAATAGCAAATTCGTTCCCATTTCTGAGCCACCTCTGAGCGGAAGCCTGTTCTCCAGAGCGAGTATCAGATACCATGTTGTACTCATGCCTTTGCGGGTCGAACACATCGCACTTTTTTCAGAAGGAATGTGCCTTCTCGGATTGCTCGGCTCGTTCGTAGTCCCGGTACTCAGCGGCATCGAGAACTTGGAGACGCTCTTTGGCATGGATTTGAAGGAGGAAAAACCCTCCTGAGGGCCATCCTGATTTAGCATGTCGACTCCCAACCTGCCTACATCCCCGGGCTCAAACCGGGTTCGAATCGTAGTCGCCACGTCGGTGATGCTGACGTTCATCTCCTACTGGCGCGCGGCTGCGATCGTGCTCAACGACCTTGGCTCTTCCGCCTTTTATGCATGCGGCATCGCCGAACAGGCCGTCGGAAAATCAGCAGCCTGGTTCATCGTGGGCGTCATGCTGTTCTCGTTTACGGTACGAGCGGTGTATGTCGAGAGCTGCTCGATGTTTGTCCGGGGCGGCGTTTATCGAGTCGTAAAAGAGGCTTTAGGCGGAACTCTCGCCAAGGTCAGCGTTTCTGCGCTGATGTTCGACTACATCCTGACCGGGCCGATCTCGGGAGTATCCGCCGGCCAATATATTGCCGGACTGGTGAACGATACCCTGGTCACCGCCGACGCGCACGGCTGGATCCCGCGCGCCGTCCACACAATTTTCCACGGTACTCCGCACATCAACGTCAACTGGACCTCGGTCGTGCTGGCGCTGGTTGTCACGATTTATTACTGGCACGAAAACATCAAGGGCATCCACGAGTCGAGCGAACGGGCGCTGCAGGTCATGCAGATCACAACCGTGATGGTGGTCATTCTGCTCGGCTGGTCGGCCTTCACGCTGGTCAAATCCGGGTATCAGTCCGTACCTCTGCCAACGCCCGAGAATCTCCATTTCAGCAAGGAATCGCTTGGCTTCCTGAAAAGCAGCTTCCCGGAGCAGGGCCTGGCGAAGATGTTCGGCATACTCGGAATCCTGATGGCATTCGGGCACTCCGTGCTTGCCATGAGCGGCGAGGAATCGCTGGCTCAGGTCAATCGTGAACTGGCACATCCGAAGCTGAAGAACCTGAAAAAGGCCGCGATCGTCATCGCGATCTATAGTTTCGTATTCACCGGACTGACCGCCCTTCTGTCGGTCATGCTGATTCCGGACGCGGTCCGAGTCCCCGTTTACAAGGACAACCTGATTGCCGGACTGGCCATGCATTTGTACGGGCCGGAAATCCTGCGCCTGCTGTTCCGGGCGTTTGTTGTGGTCGTCGGCTTCCTGATTCTTTCGGGTGCGGTCAACACCGCAATCATCGGATCCAATGGCGTCTTGAACCGGGTTTCGGAAGACGGAGTTCTGGCCGACTGGTTCCGCTTTCCTCATCGCAAGTACGGCACCAGTTCCCGCATTATCAACATGGTGGTCGTTCTCCAGATTTTGACCATCCTGGCGAGCCGGGGAGATGTCTACGTCCTCGGCGAAGCGTACGCGTTCGGCGTGATCTGGAGCTTTACGTTTAACAGCCTGGCCATGCTGGTTCTGCGCTTTAAATACAAAGGCGAGCGTGGCTGGAAAGTGCCGCCGAATATCACGATTGGCGGACGGGAATTCCCGATTGGCCTGGCTTCGGTGTTTTTGGTATTGCTCGCAACCGCAATCGTGAACCTGTTCACGAAGTCGGTCGCGACGGTGGCTGGAGTTTCGTTTGCGGTTGTGTTCTTTGTGGTCTTCAGCGTGTCCGAGCGTGTGAACAATCGCAAGTCCGCGCTGGCGCAGAAGACGATGAAAGACCAGTTCCAACTCCTGCAGAGTGACACGGTCGAGCGCGCGTCGCTCAACATTCGCCGGGGCAATGTGCTGGTTCCCGTGCGCGATTACAACACGCTGGCTCACCTGCGCTGGGCTCTGGAGCGGATCGACACCCGGGAGCAGGATGTAGTCGTGATGTCGGCGCGAGTCAGCCGGTTTGGCGCGGCCGCCTACGACCTTTCCATGGAACAGATTTTCAGTGACTACGAGCAGACGCTGTTTACGCGCGCTGTGTCAGTAGCGGAGAGCGTCGGAAAACACGTGTCATTGCTAGTGGTTCCGGCCGCCGACGTCTGGTCTGCGATCGTACAGACGGCCAACAATCTCGACTCCTCGGCGGTCGTGCTGGGCCTGTCCAGCAAGATGCTGCCTGCGGAGCAAGCTTTGGCGCTGGGACAATCCTGGGAAGGCCTGCCGGAACCGAAGCGCCAGTTTGTGCTGCAAATCGTTCATCCCGAAGGTAAGGTGGATTCCTTCCGTATCGGTCCACACACGCCGACCATGATGAACGAGGATGTTCTGCTGCTCCACCGCTTGTGGCTGAACATCACCCGCGAACCGGGACTGGAAAATGTTCACCACCATGAAATCCTGACCGAAGCGTTGACTCGCTTCGCCCGTGATTACGGAGCTCGCGATCGTCAGGAAATCATCAAGGAATTGCGCCGGATCAGTGGCGAAGGCAGCACGTTTGCGCCGCGTCGCAGCGCGGGTCCGACTCTACCCATGCAAGTCGAACCCAGCCAGTCTGATCCTAAGAACGGCCCGCCGACCGCGATTTAAGAGCTTCTAATAGTGCCCCGTCGAAGACTTCCGATCCGATCTCACTTCAGCTTGGGTGAACTCAGATCGGCAGGCTTCTGATCGTCGCCGTGAATGATCCCATCGTCTTCCGCGTAGAACGAGCGATGTTCCGTATCCATTTGTTTGGGAGTCATGGTGAACACGAAGCCATCTTTCTTGGAGCGGAAGCTGGCAGTGTAGTCGCCGCGTTCAGGAGACCGCGCCATGCGCTTGGTCAGGGAGCCGGTACCCGCCAAAGCCGGGAGTGATTCGGCAAATTTGTCGTGGCGCTTCTTGTATTCCTTCTGCGCGCGGAGCACAACGCGCATATAGCCAAGCGCCTGCGCTTCGGATTCCGAGCGTGCAGGATCGCCTGCGAATTTTGGTTGGTACGCGCTGGGAGCTGCGGCGGGTGCGGGTGCGGCGGTAGTCTCGGGGGCAGCGCCCGGCTCCTGTGTTTGCGCCCATCCGGGCACGGCTGCGGTCAGAGCGAACCCCACGACCAGAACCGCAAGCCGGCTTGTCTGCGTGTTTTTCACGGCCAATTCCTCCTCGTATGCCTCTTCTATTACGTTACCGCCGTAATTTCTCATCCCCTACCAATCATTCCAATTCCATGACAAATCAGGCACTCTACTAATTGGATGCAATCCTAACAGGGAAACCTATGAAAGCTGCAGTCGCGAGAAAGCCGCTTATTCGTATTGCCGTCGTGGAAAGTGATCCGCTTCGGTTTGTGGGATTCCGCGCGCTCTTCGATTCGGAACCGGATCTGGAACTGGTCTCCGCCTCACTGGCCGATCTAAGCCAGCTACCCAGTATTGATCTGGCTCTGCTCGGCAACCGCTCGGGTCAAAATTTATTCGACATTATGGCGAGCCTTAAAGCGGTGCGCCCGGATGTCCGCATCATCGTTACGGGATCAGGCATGGACGAGGAGAGCATCCTCAAAGCGATCGCCGCCGGCGCCAAGGGATATGTGGACGAAGCCGCGTCGCCGACCGAGTTTGTGCAGGCTCTGCGCGTCGTCAACCAGGGCTCAGTCTGGGCTCCGCGTCACGTACTCTCGACGTTCATCGAACGCGTCACGCAGTCGCCGGGCCGCATTTTCCCGGCCGGACGCGTCACCTTCACCGACCGCGAAAAAGAAGTTCTGGAAATGCTGGTCGCAGGACGCTCCAATAAAGAAATCGGCGCGGCTCTGGGAATCGAAGAACGCACCGTGAAAGCACACGTGGCCAAACTGATGCGAAAAGTTGGAGTGCAGAATCGCATCGCGCTTTCGGTCCACGCCATTACCCATTCGCTGGTGACAGCGAAATAGTCGTCATAGCCGGCGCCCCCGCCGGCTGTCCGGTCGGCGCCTGGCCGACCGTAGCCACGGCCCGTCCCTGGTCACCCCCTTTGGCTCATCTACTGGATATGAATGCATTCAATGTGATTTCCCCTGTCCTTGCCATCTGCCTGGTTACTACCGGACAGTGACCCTCGTAATCTTGTCGGTTTTTGGCGCCTGTCGCATACTCGCCTCACCTACCACAGAACCTGGGAGACGGGGTTGGAAGCGGAGATTAGGGTCGCCGCCTTCAGCCCCGATTTTTCTTGAAGTTGAAAGAGCACGACAATGAAACCGCATTCCGTACCCGTACTGCTATTTATCCTCGCCATTCTTCTGGCATTGACTACCAGTTGCGGAACAACAACACCTCTGCAGAGCGGATTTCCACCAGGGCAGTCGTTCGTTTATGTCGCCAATGATGGCTCGCAGACGATTTCCGGCTTCAAACGAGATATCACTACCGGCGCCTTGACGCCAGTTCAAGGGTCGCCCTTCGCGGCCGATGTTGAGCCTGGACTCTGGTCTTCATCGCTCGCCGTTGATCCCAAAAATTTGATGCTTTTCGCCCTCGGTCACAAGGCACCGGGAGGCCAGCTTTCCGTTTATCTGATCAATTCTGATACGGGTGCGCTCGCACCCGCAGCGGGCTCGCCCTTCAACTTTCCCGCGGCCTGCAGCACGCGTTCAATCTCTGTCGATCCAACGGGACGCTTTGTTTATGTCGGAACCCAGTGCGCAGGCATCTTGGCGTGGCAGATCGACCGTCGTGGCAGAACTCTGGTTCCCGTGCCCGGTTCGCCCTTCGGCAACCTCAATGCGCCCTATAACGCCACCGTGGACACGGCGGGCAAATACCTCTACGCAGCCGAGTACACCAACGGGATCGAAACGTTCGCCATTGATCAGAGCACGGGCTCCCTGCAACTCGTCAACGGCCCCTTCTACATTCCGCATGACGGTCCCAAGTCGATCATAATGCATCCCAGCGGCAACTTCGCATACGTGATGGGAGATGCCAACGACCTCAGCCTGGAGCTGTGGGTTTGCGCGGTAATTCCCTCGGATGGAGCCGTCTCCGCTCTCGAACGACAGAGTGGCGGAGTTCCGCTTCTTGCGCTCGCGCCGGATGCCAAGTTCCTCTTCACTTCCATCGGCACCTATGGCACTCTCACGGGCCAACCCAACCTTAGCGGTTCCTATTCGGCGGAACCACTACGCTCGCTTCTGCCGAGCGCGGCGGCAGTGACACCAGACAATCGATTTGTTTTTGCGACCGTTAATTCCCCGCAACAGTCAGCGCCGGGAACCCTTTCTGTGTTCAGGCTGGATGAAACGACCGGCGCATTGACGCCAATTCCAGGGTCTCCCTACTCGGTCGGCGCACAGCCCACTGCAGTTGCGGTAACCCACTAACAATAGGGACGATATTCGTTCGACCCGGTTCCGCCCGACTCTTCCTGATCACCCCTGCCACCAAGCGATGCAAATCGTGCATCCTATAGAATTAAGACAATTCCTAACTCCCAAGTGAGGCATCATGAAAAGGCTTCTGGTTCTGGCATTATCCGTCTGTCTGTTGACTACCGTTCTCTTTGCTGCCGACGAGGCTGACACGAAAGCAAACAGGCGCGTGGAATCGGCCGCCACGGTCCTCGACGAGATTCAGGGAGCGCCCGACCAGGGCATCCCGGAAGAAGTGCTGGGATCAGCGGAATGCGTTGCCGTGATTCCAACGCTCCTCAAGGGCGGCTTCATATTCGGAGGCCGGTATGGCAAAGGCGTGGCTAGTTGCCGCACCCCCAAGGGCTGGAGCGCGCCCGCGTTCTTCACCATCGGGGGCGGCAGCTTCGGACTCCAAATCGGTGGCGAAGCCGTCGACCTGGTCATGCTGGTCATGAACAAGGACGGCATGAAGAATCTGCTCTCCAGCAATTTCAAGCTGGGCGCAGATGCCAGTGCGGCTGCTGGTCCTGTGGGACGCCATGCGTCTGCCAATACAGATTGGAAAATGCGCGCCCAGATTCTTACCTATTCCCGTGCCCGTGGCGCCTTCGCCGGACTGGAACTCAGCGGAGCGGTCGTAAAGCAGGACAAAGACAGCACGCGCGATTTCTACGGCCGCATGGTTCCATTCAAGACATCGCTGGAAGGCAACATTGAAGCGCCAAAAGACGCCTACCCGTTCTTAAACACGCTGGCGAAGTGGGCCAAGGCCGCGGAACAGAAGTAGGGAAAAAGGATTCCTCAGCGCCGCGTGGCATGTAGCCTCTAGTAGTCGCCTTGCCTGGTCTCTGGTCTCTGGTCGCTGCTGCTGCTTGCTCGCGGTTTGCTACTTGCCCGTTCGCATCGCAATCCACAGTCTCCAAAAGAAAACCAGACCGAGTGCTGCGAAGAATGAGCCCAGCACAACCCGCTGGTCGGATGCGCCGGACATGTAACCCAAGCCAAACAGCAGGAGATAGAAGGCAATGAAACTCCGAATCGTGAGCCAAATATCCATGGCTGGCACTTTACGCCGAAAGTAGGCCGGATTCCAGCGGCCCGGGTTGGATCTGTCCTTTGTAGAATCCTTGGCCTGCCTGCTAAACTCCCGCACAGTGCGCGAACGCCTCGAATACTGGCTCGTGTGGGTCTTCCTGAAGGTGATGGGGATTCTTCCCCGTCCGCTGGCCCGCGCGAAAGGTATCAGCCTCGGCTTGCTGGTCTACGTCCTGCATGGACGCCTGCGGCGCGTCGGGATGCAGAACTTGTCGCTGGCCTTTCCAGAAATGTCGCGAAAGCAGAGAGTTCGCATCCTGCGTGGGGAATACATCTCTTTGGGACGTCAACTCGCCGAGGTCTGCCTCTTCCCTCGCTATACGCGGGAGAATGTCACGCAGGTAGTTGTCTACGACGGCTTCGAGAATTTCGAGCGTGCCTTCGCGCGCGGCAAGGGCGTCCTGTTTCTGACCGGTCACCTGGGCGGCTGGGAGCTTTCCGCCTTCGCACACTCTTTGCAAGGGCATCCTCTGTCCGTCGTCATGCGCTCGCTGGACAATCCTCGCGTCGACCATCTGATTCAGAGTTATCGCACCATGCACGGCAATCGCACCGTCGATAAAGACGATTTCGTGCGCGGCCTGCTGGCAGCCATGAAGAAGGGCGAGGTCGTGGGTATCCTGATGGACACGAACATGACTCCGCCGCAGGGCGTGTTCGTGGACTTCTTCGGGATCCCGGCATATACGGCGAGCGGGTTGTCGCGTATCGCCCTACGCACGGATGCAGCCGTGATCCCCACGTTCACGATCTGGGATGCGAAGCTCGGGAAATATCGCCTGCGATTCGATCCGGCCGTGAAACTGATCCGCACGGACAACAACGAAAGCGACATCGTCGCCAACACAGCGCAGTTCACGAAAATTATTGAAAGCTATGTCCGGCGCTACCCTGAACAGTGGCTGTGGGTACACCGCCGATGGAAGACGCGGCCGGAGGGGGACAAGCCGCTGTACTAGTTGTCGGTAAAAGCTATTCGCCCTCAGGTTTTTTGCGGCGCCGAGAATGATTTGCGAACGTAACGGTTGAACGCGACAATAGAGGTTCATGAAACGCACTCTTCAATATCTTGCGGAGCGCCTTGGCGGCAGAGTAATTGGCAATGGGACGGTTGAAGTTGCTGCGGTAACGAGCCTCCAGTCCGCAACGCAGGAAAGCCTTGTCTTCGTCGACGAGGCCAAGCACCTTGATTCCGCACTCACCTCACACGCGGCCGCGGTCATCGCAGGAGAATTTGCCACGTCGATCCCTTCCACGAAGCCACTACTGATCCATCCCCATCCACGCCTCGCATTTGCGCGCGCGTCCAAACTCCTGCGTAATGATGAGCAACGTGGCGGAGTGCACGCTTCGGCGATCGTCTCTGCTTCGGCTCGTCTCGGCAGAGGAGTCGCGATCGGGGCACGTGCCGTTATTGAGGAGAACGTTGTCGTAGGCGATGGAGCCGTCATTGGCGCCGGATGCGTGATTGGCGACGAAGTGAAGATTGGTACTGATTGCCGGATTGACCCGAACGTGACCGTCTATCCGGGCACGACGATCGGTGACCGCGTCGTGATCCAGGCAGGCGCGGTGCTGGGCAGCGAGGGTTTCGGGTATGTTCGCGACGCTGCGACTGGGCACTACGAACAATTTCCGCAAGTCGGACGCCTCGTGATCGAGGACGACGTCGAGATCGGCGCCAATGCAACCATTGATCGCGGCGCACTCGACGAAACTCGCATTCGCCGCGGCACAAAGATCGACAACCTGGTGCATGTGGGCCACAACGTCCAGATCGGCCATGATGTCGTGATCGCAGCGCAGACTGGGCTATCCGGGAGCGCGGTGGTCGAAGACAATGTCATCATCGGCGGGCAGGTTGGGATTGCAGACCACGTGCGGATCGAAGAAGGCGCGATCCTCGGCGCGCAGAGCGGCGTTCCATCGAAGAAAGTGATTCGCGGCAAAGGCATCGTGTTCTGGGGAACTCCGGCGCGTCCGCTGCGAGAGTATCTAAAGGAACTGGCATTCTTGGCGCGAGCGGCGAAGCGAAAAGAATAAAGAAAACGCCCTGCTGCGAGCTTGCAGCGGGAGTTCGAAAGCCCCCAAGATCGAAGCTCGCAGCTAATGATATGCCCATCCTCGTCATCGGCGGCCATTCCCGCAGCGTCGGCAAAACCAGCGTCGTCGCGGGTCTGATCTCTGCCCTGCCCGAGTTTCATTGGACTGCCTTCAAGATCACGCAATATGGACACGGCATATGCTCGGCCAACGGCGCAGCCTGTGACTGCGCGACAGACGATCATGCCTGGGCGGTATCGGAAGAAAGGAATCGCGATGGCGAGTCCGACAGTTCGCGATTCCTGGTTGCGGGTGCCGAGCGTGCGTGGTGGGTGCGTACGGAACAAGGAAGGCTTGCGGAAGCCATGCCGCGGGTCCGGCAGATTCTTGCCGGGACACAAAATGCGATCATCGAGTCGAACAGCATTCTGCGTTTTCTAAAACCTGATCTCTACCTGACGGTACTCGACCCATCGATTGCTGATTTCAAGAATTCCGCGCAAACGTTTCTCGATCGTGCGGATGCAGTCCTGCTGCACCCTGCCGAGGACTCCAGTTCCCCGGCGTGGGAGCGCGTCTCACTCAAGCCGGTGGCCAACCGTCCAATCTTCGCGATTCGTCCGCCGCAGTATGTCACGCCAGAAGTCGTTCAGTACGTCCGCGAGCGTCTTTCGACAGTGCTGCATCGGACGGAAGATCCCTCGCTCGCTCCGGATGACAGGATCAAATGAAAAGCGCTATTCCGCATACATCGCAATCACTCGCTCGATCGCCCGCCGGCATACACCACAGAACGCATTGTGCCGCGTGAACATAATGCAATTCATCTGCGGACGGTAGTATCCCTTCGCCTGATAGTTCGCGCCTTCGAAAGCCCCTACGCTACTGGCATTTTTTTGCGTCGCAAACATGGCATCTTCCTTCTCGCGCTCCTTGCGAAAAAGTTCTTCCATCTCCGCTTCCGGCTTTCCAGCAGCTCGCAGCTCCCTGCGCTGCTTCTGTATATCGGCTTCGTAACGCTCGAATTCTTCCTTCGGCCAGGGAGTGGGAAGCGGCGTGCCCTTCTCGACGAGATCTCTCCACTTCAAGTTTGCCGGATCCAGCAGGGCCGTCACGTTCGGCTCCCAGGGTTCTTTCTTCTCTGCCCCAGAAAGATACGCCACGTCGGATGTGTAATACTCGTCCGCCAAAGCAGCAAAGTGGTGGCCGAATTCGTGGACTCCCACATATCCGGCCCATCCGTTGTCGATCGCGACGGTTGCGTACTGATTGAAGATTCCTCCTCCGCCATAGGTCTTTCCGTTGACGAGGATCTCGATGAACTCGTAGGGAGCAAACGAAGCTGCGTCACGTAACGTGCGGTTCTCAGCGGTCAGAATGTAGCGCTCGCTGTCGAAGGTGTCGTAGGTAGCGCCCAGTGGCGATCGACGATAGATCCCGCTTGAAGGCCGCGCAATTCCGCTTTCCGCCGCCGGGGGACACAGTCCCCACACGTTGAAATCTTTCTGGTGCTCGCGAAATGGCGACGTCGAAAAGAGCGTTTCCAGGAATCGGCGAGCATCTTTTTCGAACTTACCGCGTTCAGCTTCCGTGTAGCCATCGCCCATTACAACCAGATCGACTTTCGTGGACGGGTCTCCCATCCTCTGCAACGGAATCAACGCGCCCACGGAAGGCGGACGCGACCGGTCGACAAACTTGTCATTCGGATCCACGGCTGTTTTCCAGACCTCTTGAAAGCCGCCGTCCGTGCGGGCTTTCACGGACACTTCGACGGGAACCGACGGGCTTGGAAAGCGCAGTGATTCGGAAAAAGTGCGGTTCGCGTGCAAGGCTTCGTCGGTATCGCGCCACTCTGTGAATACCGAACTGAACCCGCGCGAGTAAACGAGTTTCCCAGTCTGCTTTTCGCGGACCTCAAAAATGTAGTTGCCGAGAGCGCTGTCGTCGATTGCCTTGGTAGGATTCCCGGGCCACTCCAGCGGTTCAAGAACGGTCCTATCCAGGCTGAACCATTCCTGCTTGGAGTTCCCCGCGTGGTAGTAGTCCACGCGCATGGTGCGGGGGGCGGCAAAGCTGACGACGGAAAATGCGAGAGCAGACAAAACAACCGCGAGGGTTCGTCTCATGCGAGAAATTGTACTCGAGTGGCTTACTCTCCCGGCTTGATCTCCGTCGCCTTGTCATCCCGAAACGTAATTGTGAAAGGCTTGCCCCCGTTAGCGTATTTCAGCGTTCTGGAGCCGTAAGTTCCCGAACCTTCGGGGATGCCGAGCCCCAACGCGAGGCTCGCTTGCAGTTCACTCATTCCTTGGAGCGCCTCATGGCCGTCGATCGCTTTCCACATTTCGGCGGGCCACCGTTTGTAGAGCTCGTGCGGGTCTTCGATGAAGAACATTTCATCGGAATAAATTCTGAAGTCGCCACCTTGTTCGGCCCCGATGGGGACGGCAAAAGGCATTCCATCCAACTCGAACCTCGCTATCACCTGTTTGGCTTCGGGTGCTTTCGGAGAGACATCGGTGACGACGTCCTGAATTTGCAGCTTCTGAAGCGGCAGCAGCGTCCCGGATTCACGGCTGAAATCTACTTTGCGACGCGCGACATTGTAGGGATAGTAAGTGTATCCGTAACCGATCTTCACCCAGATCGGCTGCTTCGTCAGTTCGCGCGCCGACTTCAAATCGTAGGGATGCAGTTTCTTCGGCGTGATGTAGTAGTCGGCCTTGAGCGCTTTTTCCTGCTTTGGCTTGGCATCCTCTTTGCGTTCCTCATAGCGGTCGTAAACGATGTACGCGGCACGCGCTCCCGCCAGAACGATCGCGACCATCAGAAATATCTGTATTTTCTTTCGAGACTCAGGATCCATGGCCATAGGAATGATCTAAACTTATCGTTATGCCGTTAACCCAGGAAGACGTTCTTAGTGCCCTCAGGCAGTGTTATGACCCCGAAATCCCCGTCAACATTGTCGATTTGGGCCTGATCTATGACGTGCGCTTCGACGCACTACCGGAAGACCAGCAGGACGTCACCGTAGAGATGACACTCACTGCTCAAGGTTGCCCGGAGCACGTCAACATCAGTGCGCAGGTGAAGTCGCGAGTGGAACAACTTCCGGGTGTGCGCAATGCCAATGTCAACGTGGTCTGGGAGCCACCCTGGACCCCAGAACGCCTCAGCCCCGACGCGCGCAAGCAACTGGGGATTGAGTAGGGCGTCGTCAGTCGTTGGTGGTTCGTCCTTCGCGATGCGTCGCTCGTCCTTCGCTAAATGCAAAAGTCTCAGCTACGAAGTGCGAACGACGAACGACGGCCCTCAGAACTCTTCCAACTCCTCCAGCAAGCCGCGGCCCCGTTGCTCGACGAGTGCTCCGATCTTGCTACCGATCTTCATCGCCATATCGAAGAAACGCGTTCCCTGCTGGACGTAGCTGGGAATCTCTTCGCGAATCTGGGTGAATTTTTCGGGATATTCGGACGCCAGGACGGCCAGCCCGACTCCTGCCGCCAGAACTCCGGCTGGGCGTTTCCCTTTGACGATCAAGATTGTCGCCGCTCCCACCGATCCAGCGATCACTGCCTTCTTCCAGTTCTCCATGTCGACTCCAAGGTTCAAGAAAACTTTCTGGCTCTGGATTGTAAACCAGTCCTCGTGCTTCGATGCTTTATACTGCGCAGTGCGCTGCTCCTGTCTCTCTATGAAAATGAAAATGTCCATGACTTGTTCCGTCCGAACTCTGTCTGTGCTCCTCCTCGTGAGTGTTTCCGCATTCGGCCAAGGCAAGCCACGCGCACGCGATCTCGGCGTTCCCTTCGATGGAGATCCAGGACCGCTCAACGCAATCACCGACGTCAGAGGCGTCGAAGTCGGCCATACGACATTGATCTCTGGCAGCGGCAAGCTCAAGGTGGGCGAAGGTCCCGTCCGCACCGGCGTCACGGCTGTACTACCGCGGGGGAAAGATTCCCTGGATGCGGTGTTTGGCGCGTGGTTCACGCTCAACGGCAATGGTGAGATGACCGGCACAACCTGGCTCGACGACTCGGGCTTTCTCGAAGGCCCGGTCATGATCACGAACACGCACAGCGTCGGCGTCGTGCGGGATTCGGTCATTGCGTGGCGTATCAAAAAGGCTCCGCCCGATTCCGAAGGCTATAGCTGGTCCCTGCCCGTGGTGGCCGAAACGGCCGACGATGACCTCAACGACATGAACGGCTTTCATGTGAAGCCAGAACATGTTTTCCACGCGCTCAACAGCGCTCACGGTGGACCGGTCGAAGAAGGCAACGTGGGCGGCGGGACGGGCATGATCTGCAATGAGTTCAAGGGAGGGATTGGTACCGCTTCTCGCGTCCTGCCTGCCAAACTGGGCGGTTACACGGTCGGGGTGCTGGTCCAGTGCAATTACGGACGGCGAAGCCAGCTTCGTATCGCAGGCGTACCCGTGGGCAAGGAAATTCCCGATCACCTGGTGCGCGACGAAGACATAGGCTCCATCATCATCGTGGTGGCCACCGATGCACCGCTGATTCCGACCCAGCTCAAGCGCGTGGTGCGCCGGGCATCTCTTGGACTGGGACGTGTCGGCAGTTTTTCAGGCGACGGCTCGGGAGACATTTTTATCGCCTTCTCGACCGCGAACCCAGGCGCTGCGAACCCGAAGGAAATTCGTGATTTAAAGATGCTGCCCAACCAGCATTTGAATCCTATTTTTCTCGCCACCGTCCAGGCAACCGAAGAGGCCGTCGTCAATGCGATGGTCGCGGCGGAAACCATGACAGGCATCAACGACACGACCGTGATTGCATTACCGCACGACAAGTTGCGAGAGGTTTTGAAGAAATACAACCGGCTCGTGAAGTGACGACTGCGGATTATTGAGGAGCATCGACAAAGAATTCTCCGATATCAGGTGCGGTGGCGGCCGCTCCGGGGAACTCTTCCACTCCCAGCGCTCGCAAGCTGAGTCGCAGGACGCTTTCGTGATTGAACACCGCGTCCGAAACACATCCGCCTTCGGGAAGATGCGCTCCAACCAGGACAGCCGCAATGTGCCCGCCACCGTGTTTCCAGTTGGGTCGGAGGCTGCTGTCGCTCTTGGGACCGCGATCGCAAGCTTCGTCAAAGATAATCAGGAGCAAGCCATCTTTTTGAAACGGCTTGGCATTCACGAGCGGACCGATGTTCGCTCTCAGCCAGTTGTCGGCAACGGTCAAGCTTTCCGCCTCACCACAGGCAGCGCCTTTTCGCGTCTTGGGATTATCGTGGGCATCGTTCACAAGGTTGGGCACAACGAATGAATAGCTCGGCAGCTTATCGTCACGCAGGTCGGATGCAAACTCAGTAAAGGGGACAATGTTGCCACGCTGGTTGGCTCCAGACGCCGGATTCACTACGCTCTTGAAGTATGCAAAGGGGACATGCCGCCTGGCGTATAACCGCTCCGGACCGGGGTCGGGCTCGACAGAACCTGCATGCGGAAGACTCTCGGCATAAGCCTTCCAGGTTTTGCCATTCCGCGTGAGAATGCTGGCCACATTCTCGCCACCCACGATTCCGCCAAACGTATCCGCCATGGCATACGGTAACGAGGTGCCGCGGCGTCCGGTAGTAAGAAGAAAATAGTTATTGATGGAGGGGTGGGTGTTCGCATAATAGCCGCGTGCCAAAGCACCCTGAGCGGCCAGCTCATTGAGGTATGGCATCCTCGAATTCTTGCCAATCACATCGTCGAAGCTCTGGTTCTCCTCCACCACAATGATTACGTTGCGAAATACCGGTATCTTCGATTTTTGCCCCTTACAGGCATTCTGCGCGAACGCGTTCACGCCGAACGCTGCCAACGCAAGAATCAAGAATTGCCGAATATACATGGACTTCCCCCAGGAATAATCCGACGCAGCTTTCAAAGGCTAAGATGCGGATTTGGCGGACTTCGCCACGAGAATGAGGGCACTCTCGGACAAACTACTTTATGGAGGTTCGAAAATCGCGATTTCCGCCTTGGAGAGAGGTCTCCAGATCCTTCAGGCGCCCCAGCGAGTGCGCTGCGGATTCGCGCTCTTTCGTATCACTCTCACGCTCAATAAGCTCTTCCAGGCGTCCGGTAACCACTCGTTTGACTTCCCGAATACGTTCCGGAAAATCAACCGGTCCGTTTTCGACATGGGCAAAGCGCTGACTCGCCTGCTTGTACTTGAGATACGTATAGGCAAGATACTGATTGAGTTCCGCGCGGAACAATTGTTCCCGCTCGCGCGGATCCTGCCCCGCGGCCGCCATTGTGGCTAGCCTTTCCTCGCAGGCTTCGCGCTCCGCGTGGCTCACATCGCTGAATTCACGCCATGTTTGCGGCGTAGGACATCCTTGAACCTTGATTTCGGGAATTACGCGGCCATCTTCGAGCAGGAAATCCCGCCACACTAGGCCCCAACGAACTTCTGCGAGGACGCCTTTATCCCAGGTCTCCCCCGACTTAAAAGAGATGACATGACCCGGCGGGGGAGGCCAGGTCTCGCCGACACTCATTTCCTCTGCCATGAAATTTGTCATTCGCTGGTACTAAGGATGGAAAATACTACCGCTTAGTTGCTCTCCTCGGGGCCAGGCTTACGCCCGATAATTTGTGTTCCCGAACCTGACTGCGCAGGCCACGTATGTCGCGATAATACGCGATCCACCGCTTGCTCCACCCAAACGATGAAGGACTCATCCTCCTTCACGCCGGAACTGGGCGTCGCCAGTGCCAGATTCATTCCACTCACAGGCGCCATGGTGAGCACAGGAACTTTCTCGCCCTCGCTCTCCTGCGCCAGATAGCCAATCCAGAGGATGGTCACTGCATTGTAGGCTGCGCTCTTCACCAGGCTTACCATTTCGTCGGCACTGCCACCGCGCCATATGGCCACGCTGACCAGGATCAATTCGATGCTCGCGAACACACCGAATCCTAGAGCGACTCCAAATACTGGCTGGCGCCAGCTATCCTTCAGAACGCGGCACAACAGCATCAACAGCAAGAACAAGCCGCACTGCATCAACCGGAGGCTGCGCTCGAAGTAAAGCACCGCGTCGATCACACGATCGGGAGTGGAGTCTGGACTGGTCACTGCCCCGACGATTGCAAGCAGCAACAGAAGTCCGCAGGACCATCGGAAAATCATCGTGCCCAGCGTCTGAATCCCGCCATATCGCTTAAACAGGTGATGCAGGATCTCATCCATTACCGCGACCGCCAGGAGGACGCTGATGGCATTTCCCGTCCAGTACACGTCGAAGTAGTTGTCCTGAGAATAGCGGTAGGTCAGGAAAAGAACTCCCGATTTGAGAACCTGAAACAGAATGTAGGAAAAAAATCTCGGAAAAACCTTGTGCAACTCGCGCCGGACCATGAAGGTTAGAAGAACAATCTGCAGCGCCGGCCCCGCGACCCAGCTCACTACTGTTAGCCAGTTCATCGCAATACGTGCCCCCGAAGCTCGGAAGCATACCTCTCCCCCGGCAGCCGTGGCAATGAAAATCTGAGCTACCCTAGTGTGCTGTTGTTTGCAAAATCACTTACCGATCGGCCTGCAGTGGCCGCGACGGCACAACGGCATGGGATCGCTACCGTCAGCAATCATGACCTCCTGTTGCGCCCGCACCGTAGTTCCCACTGGCGATATTTTGTTTGGGATTGCGCAATACATTCCGGCAAGAGCAAGAATTGTGAGCAGGACTTCAAATGCCTTATTCATTGGGGGAGTCTCCTACGCGCAAAGGCCGCGCGTGGCGCAGTATATGCCGGATTGGTCCTCCCGGAAACCTGTGGATAATTTTTATTTTTGACCAGCCCGATGGGCTGCCTGACGCGGTGTCGCGCTCGCCAGGTCAGCGGATGTTCCCGATGAGTTTATAATTTCTTTTCAATTTCCGAGCGACGGGTGCCCTTTGTCTTCGCTGGTCCAGATTCACGAGCGCGGGATGGTTCCAATATTTTGCCCGCTTCGATTCGTGCAGGGATTTCGTTGCTCCCGTTGTCCCTGGACTCGGCTCCTGCCTGACTGTCACACGCCTTGGGCCGTCCCGGCCTGTGAGATGGCCTCAACCTGCCGGGATTTCCAACTCCATTCCTGCCAATACGATCCACAACGCAATGTACCCTTCGTGGTCATTCAATAAAGCTAGGTGTAACCACTGAGAGCCTAAGTTCTATCCCCTATTTTTCCGTGACCTGCATGATGTTTCACTTTCCTGCCCTCGGCCCCACCGCGAAGTACTTTGCTTTGCTTGCAGAATCAGATGGCAGTGGACCTGCTCTTCAGAAGCACGGAGTTGTAACCGAGGTCCGTCTGCTTTGATTACTTAAGTAATCACGGCGGGAGCCGGCACTGTGAGTAGAAGGCCACATCCCCCTAGACGCCTTCGAGGCGTTAACAGACATTCGACAGACGAGGAAAGTTGAAAATTATGGGATGCCGTCGTCAACCGCGAGTACCAATGACCCTAAGCGCCACGGTATGTGGCATGGACGCCAAGGGGCGATCCTTCCTGGATCGCGTCCAGGTTTTGAATCTGAGCCGAGACGGAGCACTATTGGAAGACGTGAGCTGCGCGGTCCGCGTAGGGGACACCCTGGCGCTTCGTTGTGAGGGATCGACACGCCGTTACCGCGTGACGTGGGAACAGTCGACTGCAGAAGGGCGACGCGTGGGATTGGCTGGCGTCGGAAATACATCGGCGATTGCCGAAGCCTGGTTGCCTGCTTCAGGCACAGACGACTACCAGCGCCCTCGGATGACGGTCCGCCGCGAGCACGATCGGTATGTCTGCGAGATTGCGGTGGAGATGCGGCTGAAGGATGTCAGCACTCCGTTGTGGGTCACAGCCAGCGATCTGGGCGAGGGTGGCTGTCGCGTGCAAGTGCCGCATGCCATGACGACGGGGACTGAGGTCCATGTCGCTCTGTGGGTGGATAACGAGAGAGTGTGGGTACTGGGCGAAGTGACCCATTGCATCTACGGATGCGGAACCGGGATTCGCTTCAAGAAACTGGAGCGCGCCGCTCGCGAACGCATCGCAAGCCTGGTCACAAAGGGCGAAGCAATGGTATTCGACCGGCGTGAGGGGACAGAACTGATCACGGAGTTCTACCCAGCTTATTCGGCGACATCGTAAGCCGGAATGGACAACCGCTCGGACTCTGCTAGTCTTTCACTGCCTTGTCGGTGATCTCCAGACCCTTGTCGATGATGGCGAACGCTTCGCGTAACTGCTCTTCATTGATGCAGAGCGGCGGATTCGTATAGAACGTATTCCAGCGCACGAGCGTGTAAAGCCCATTCTCCCGGAAAAATTTCCCGAGAGCTGCCATTTCTTCCGACGTTCCGTTGAACGGAGCCATAGGCTGCCGAGTGGCACGGCTGCGAACCAATTCGACGATCCCGAACAAACCAATCGAGCGCACAACTCCGACCGATGGATGCTTCGCTTGTAACTGGGCTCCCAGTTCTTTCATGACCACACCCATCTTCCGCGTATTCTCAATCAGCTTGTCTTCCTCGTAGACGCGGATCGTCGCCAGGGCCGCCGCGCAGCCCATCGGGTGGGAGTTGTACGTCAGGCCTCCGTAAAAGACCTTGTCCTGGAAGTGTTGCGCGATGTGGTGGCGCATGCCGAGCGCACCCAGCGGCAGGTAGCTCGACGTAAGCCCTTTCGCCATGGAGATCAAGTCCGGCACAACCTTCCAGTGATCAATGGCAAACCACTCGCCGGTGCGGCCGAAACCGGCCATCACTTCGTCGGCAATCATGAGGATGCCGTATTTATCGCAGAGCTTGCGCACGCCCTGCATATAGCCATCGGGCGGCACCAGGATGCCGTTCGTACCAACTACGGTCTCCAGGATGAATGCGGCGATGGTGTGCGGGCCCTCGAGCTGCATGGTCTCTTCGATCATGGCGAGCGAGGCTTCCGCCGATTCCCATCCGCGCTCGATACCGTGATACGGATCGAGCACGCGCACGACACCCGGGATGCCCGGCTCGGCAGCCCATCTGCGCGGGTCTCCGGTCAGGCTGATCGCGCCGGCAGTGGCTCCGTGATAGGAGCGGTAGCGCGCCATGATCTTGTGACGTCCAGTGAAAGCCCTCGCAATCTTGATGGCATTCTCGTTACATTCGGCGCCACCATTCGTGAAAAAGAATGTATCAATGTCGCCGGGCGTGATCTCGGCTAACTTGGCGCCAAGGCGAGCCCGCGGCTCCGTGGCCATGAACGGGTTCGCATAGGCGAGGGTCTGCGCTTGCTCGTGAATTGCTTGGATCACACGTTCGTCACCGTGTCCGATATTTACGGACATCAACTGGCTGTTGAAGTCGATGAAGCGCTTCCCTTCCGGCGTCCAGAAGTAGATGCCTTTGGAGCGAGCAACTGGGATGGGATCGACCTTCGACTGCGCGGACCATTCGAACAGCGTGTGCTTTCTGGTGAGATCGACAATTTCTTTGCCGGTCATGCTCGGCGCTGCAGTAGCAGTAGTCATCAGTTTCTTATCCTCAATCGAGAGCTTCACCACAGAGTCACAGAGACTCAGAGAAATCTATAGAATTCGTCGGACAATTCCTTGCGTGAGTAACGGCACGTTGAAGTTGATCAGGAGGCCAACGCGCTTCCCGGAAAGTTTTAGATAGGTCAAGAGCTGCGCTTCGTAGATTGGAATGAGTTTCTCGACCGATTTCAGTTCCACCACCACTTCGCCGGCAACGATCAAATCGATTCTGTATCCGCAATGAAGGTTCAATCCCTTGTAGACAACCGGCAAGTCCACCTGGCGTTGAAAATCCAACCCAAGGAGGGTGAGTGCGTGGCACAAGCACTCCTCATAAGCAGACTCCAGAAGCCCCGGACCAAGATGGCGATGCACTTCGATGGCGGCGCCAATGATCGGAGCAGTTCTTCGATCCTGCCCTTCGATTTCTCTGTGTCTCTGTGCCTCTGTGGTGAGGATGTTCATCACGCCGGTTGCACAGCCAGCATACTCTTTTTCTCAGCGACGCTCGCGAGCGCGCCTTCCAGCACGTCGAGGGCTTCATCCATCTGCGCGTCAGTCAGGACCAGCGGCATCAAGAGGCGAATCACGTTGCCATACGAGCCTGCTGTGATCGTTACCAGGCCATGCTCGTAGCAATATTGTGCCACTTGCTTCGTCTCTTCGTCGGCCGGTTGGCGTGTCGTTTTCGAGCGGACAAGCTCCAGGGCCTGCATCGCGCCCAGTCCGCGCACTTCGCCGATCAGTTCCCATTGCGATTGCCATTTCGCGGCCCGCTTACGGAAACGCTCTCCGAGAATATTCGCTCGGGCACAGAGATCGTCTCTCTCGATAATATCGAGCACGGCGAGAGCAGCTTCGCAGGAAACAGGATTGCCACTAAACGTTCCGCCCAGCTGACCGGCTGCGGGCGCGTCCATGATCTCGGCCCGTCCGGTAACGGCTGCCATCGGCAGGCCACCCGTCAACGATTTCGCCATGCAAATCAAATCCGGCTCGAGGCCGAGTTGTTCGCAGGCGAAGAGCGTGCCGGTCCGGGCAAATCCGGTTTGGACTTCGTCCGCGATGAGCAGGATGCCGTACTTGCGGCAAATCTCGGAAAGCGTCGGGAAAAATTCCGCGGGCGGCGTCACGAAGCCGCCCTCTCCGAGAACGGGCTCCACGATGACCGCCGCGACTGTTTCCGCCGCAACCACGCGCTTGAACGTATCTTCGATGTGCTTCGCACAATGGACTTCGCACGACGGATACGTCATCGAATACGAGCAGCGGTAACAGTACGCATAGGGGATGCGATAGACTTCGCCCGGGAACGGCTCGAAGCCCGCCTTGTACGGATGCGTCTTACTGGTCATGGCCATCGCCATGTAGGTCCGTCCGTGAAACGCGTCCTCAAAACTGATGACCGCTTGCCGCTTGGTGAAACTGCGCGCGATTTTGATCGCATTCTCCGTCGCTTCAGCGCCAGTATTGACGAGTAACGTCTTTTTGCGGAATTTCCCGGGCGTCAGCGCGTTCAACCGCTCGCACACCGCGACGTAGCTTTCGTAAGGCAGCACGTTGAAGCTGGTGTGCAGAAAGCGATCGAGCTGGCGGCGAACCGCTTCCACGACCTCCGGAGCGCGATGGCCTGTATTAAGACAGCCGATGCCGCCGGCAAAATCGATCAGCCGGTTGCCATCCACATCTTCAACAACCGCACCTTCCGCTTTCGCGATGAAGACAGGCGTTGCGTGATACGCCGCCTGTACCACAGCGGCATTGCGGCGTTGCATCAGCTCTTGCGAGCGCGGACCAGGAATGGAAGTACGAAGTTGAATGGTAGCCATAGGAATTCTCTCTTCGTGGTTTGTGGCTAGTGCTTAGTGATTAGTAAACGACTGTTTCCTTCCATCCGTTTCGCTAACCACTAATCACCAACCACTATCCACTGGTTTTTCAGTACCAGCCGATTGGCGCTTCGTTCAAATTGATGTGGACCTGTTTCGTTTCGAGATACTCGTCGATTCCGTGTGGCCCCAACTCGCGACCGAACCCTGACTGCTTGTATCCTCCCCACGGCGCCTCGACGTAGGTCGGTTGCATGTGGTTGACCCAGACGATGCCTGCACGCAGCGACTTCACCGTGCGCATCGCTTTGAAAATGTCGCGGGTCCAAACTGCAGCGGCCAGGCCGTAAGGAGAATCGTTCGCAATTTTGAGTGCATCTTTTTCGTCGTCAAACGGAATCACCGTAGCGACCGGGCCAAAGATTTCTTCCCGAGCGATCCGGGCATTGTTGTCTACGTCGTAAAAGATAGTCGGCTGCACGTAGTAACCCTTGGCAAACTTGTCGGACTTGCCGCCTCCAGAAGCAACTTTCGCCTCTTTCTTTCCGATATCGATATAGGAAAGCACGCGGTCATATTGCTCTTTGCTGACCAATGCGCCCATTTTCGTTTCGCGTTCCAGAGGAGGACCAAGTTTGATCGCCTTTGCTTTCTCCGCCATCGCGTCAACGAATTTCTTGTAAATCGATTTCTGAACGAGAATGCGGCTGCCTGCCGAGCACACTTCGCCTTGATTGATGAACACGCCGAACAGTGCTCCGTCGATGGCAGCCTCAAAATCGGCGTCCGCAAAGAAAATATTCGGCGACTTCCCTCCAAGTTCCAGAGTCACTCGTTTCACCGTATCGGCAGCTTCTTTGACGATAATCTTGCCAACAGCGGCGGAACCCGTAAACGCAATCTTGTTCACGTCAGGATGCTTCACCAGCGGCGAGCCGCAGGTTTCTCCGAATCCCGTAATGACGTTCACTACGCCCTTCGGCAGCCCCACTTCGTCGAACCACTTCGCAACCTCGAGCGCTGTGAGCGGCGTTTGCTCGGCTGGCTTCAGCACGCAGGTACACCCGGCAGCGATCGCGGGTGCAAGCTTCCATGCTCCCATCAGGAGCGGATAGTTCCACGGAATAATCTGACCGGCCACGCCGACCGGTTCTTTCAACGTGAGGCTCATAGCGTTGTCGGGGACGGGATTCACATATCCCACAACCTTGGTGGCCAGGCCGCCGTAGTACTCGAAGCAAGTCGCGGCGTCGGTGATGTCATATTCGGCTTCGACGATCGGCTTGCCCGTGTTGCGGCACTCGATTTCGGCAAGCGCCGGCAGATTCTGACGGACTTTCTCCGCCAACCGGAATAAAACGCGGCCGCGCTCCTGGGCAGTAGTCGTCGACCATGGACCCTCTTCAAAAGCGGCTTTCGCGGCCGCGACGGCGCGGTTTACGTCGTCGGCGTTGGCCTCGGGCACCTGCGCGATGATCTCTTCGGTCGACGGATCGTAGACGGGAAAGGTCTTGTTCGACTTGCTCGCGACCCACTCACCGTTGATCAACATCTGATAAGTCTTGACGTCGGTCTGCACTCCACCTGGCATACACACCTCCACGAACTGTACTCGACTGGACGGACCAGTCGCCCGCCTCTACTCGGACTTGACGGCCTCTTCGACTGGCGCCTTCAGACGGCCGTAACCAAAGAAAAAGAATGCGGCCAGCACCAGAAAAAACAACGTGAACCCAACCATCTTCACTTCATACCACCACAGCGATGTAATCTGCTTCGCTGGAAAAAATGCCAGCGCGATGCCCAGCGTCGTCGTACAGAATCCGCTCACACCTGCAAAGACCAACGTGGCGCGACTGTAACGAACGCGGACGAAGTCCGAACGAAATGCGAACCGCAACAGCGCCGCAAATACGTAAAGAAACGGCACCAGCTGTAAAACGACCGCCAGCGACAGCATGGTCTGAAAAGCTTCCTGTACGCCCCCGGAGGCCGTGAAATTAATCACGATCAGGATTAGCGAAACGACCGCCTGCACGATCAGCGCAGCGTGTGGCGTTGAATACTTGGGATGGACTTTGCCCAACCACGCGGGCATGTACGAATCGAGGCCGGCGACAAATGGAATACGCGCCGAGCCACCCATCCATGCCGAGCCAATTCCTGCAATCGACAGACTCAGCATGATCGCGAACGGCGTAATGATCCATGTAACGCCGACTTCGCCAGCCATATGACTCACAGCCTGCACGATCCCCTGCAGCACGCTGATGTCATTCTTGCCGACCGCGACGAGCAGCGTGAGCGTAGCGCCGATATAGAGCGCGCCCGATATCACGCCGCCCCATGCAACCGCGCCGGGTAGAGTCTTCTGCGGATCGCGAATTTCGTCGCCCATGATGGATGCGAGTTCAAGTCCAACCAGGCCGAAGCAAATCACGCCAAACGAGTTCAGGACGAACTTGGGATCCGCGGGAACGCGAAAATCAGCTGCGCTTACCGGGCTTCCGAAGCGTGACCATACGGTAATTCCAAGCCCGATGAGGACAGCGGCCGCTACAAAGGTTCCAATTGCGCCGACATTGTTCAGCCACTTTCCGACGCCCAGTCCGACGATGTTCAGAATGGTCAGTAGGGCCAGGAGCGCGAGCGACGCGACCATCGCGAAGTTCTTGTTGTCCGCCAGGGCCGTGTGCCCGGGCCCGAGGGCAAATACCGACACGCCGACGAAGTACAGCATCACCGTCGGAACGTACAGCATGTTGTTCGTCCAATAACACCAGCCGGAAAGAAAACCGTGGAAGTCGCCGAACACTTCCTTGGCCCACAGATAGACGCCGCCTTCGCCGGGATAGCGTTGGGCCAATTCAATGACCGCGATTCCCTGCGGCCAGAAAAACAGGGCCAGCGAAATAATCCAGAGCCAGACGGTGACGCCGCCATTCGCGGCAATGCTGGGTACCACATTGAGGTTGAAGACAGCGACAACAAACAACAACACCAAGTCGAAGCGTCCGAGGACGCGCTTGAGGTGAGGCTGGCTGTCGGCTGATTGCGTCATCGGGTTATGGAGTCATGAATCATCGAGGCATTGAATCACTGAAAACGACAGGACTGGGGCAATGATTCAGTGAATCAATACCTCAATGACTCAATTGCCCCGATGACTCAATCCCCGATCTAGTGCGCTGCGACTGCTCCAATCCGCTCGTGCTGCGCAGCGGCGAGTGCGGGCGCAATGTCGGCGAATGCAGCCAGATGCTTGTCGATGTCCGCCTCGGTGTGTTGCACGGAAATCGTCCACTGTTCATCCCACCAGTAGGGTTGGCACATCACGCCGCGGTTCACCATCGCAAACCAATAGTGTCGCCACAGGTCAACATCGATTGGCAACCAGTCGCGGTAGTTGCGAATTTCCTTCGGATAGAGCATGAGTGCCCCATTCACGCCCGCGCTGGCAATATAGGCTTGCATTCCAGCCTTGGCGACCGTCTTCCTGTAGCCATCGGTGAGCTTCTGGCTGAGTTTGTCGACGTGCGCATAATTCTCGCGAGTCAACACTTCGCGGAACGTGGCCAGGCCCGCGGCCATCGAAACCGGATTCGTGTTGTAGGTGCCGCCATGAAAGACCTTGTGATCGGATATCAGGTCCATGACGCGCTTGTGCGTGCCGAATGCGGCGAGAGGCAATCCGCCGCCAATCGACTTCGCGAGGCAGATCATGTCGGGCGTGACGCCGAAGTATTCGGACGCTCCGCCCCAGCTCAGCTTGGCGCCGGTTTTCACTTCGTCGAAAATCAGCAACGCGCCATACTTGTCGCAAAGTTCGCGCAGGCCTTCGAGGAATCCCTTTTGCGGCATGCAGAGGCCGACGTTCATCATGATCGGTTCGAGAATGATGGCGGCGATCTCATTCGGATTCTCTTTGAAGCGGCGTTCCACGGTTTCCAGATCGTTGAAAGTCGCGATCTGAACATTGGCAATACTCGCCTTCGGCACGCCTAAACCACCGGGGATCGGTTTCGGATTCTTCACATCGCCGAAATCGTCCTGCGGGGGATGCGGCTTCACGCTGACCAGGGCAGCGTCATGCAAGCCGTGGTATCCGCCTTCGAACTTGATGATCTTGTCGCGTCCGGTCGCAGCGCGCGCGAGACGGATGGTGTGCATCGTCGCTTCCGTACCGCTGTTGCCAAAGCGGCACATTTCCACGGGAAAGCGGTTACAGACTTCCTCCGCCAACTCCCATTCCATGTTGTGCGGCATGCCGAACATGGTGCCAGTGGAAAGACGCTTTTCGACCGCCTTCATTACCGCCGGATGACAATGCCCGGCCATCAGCGCGCCGAAACATAGATTGTGATCGATGTACTCGTTGCCATCGAGATCGCGGAACTTACTGCCCTGCCCTTCCGCAACGAAAATCGGATACGGATCGTAAGCGCGGTAATTGCTGGCCACGCCCAGCGGCAGGCGCTTCAGGTTTTTCTTATGCGCCTCGGCGGACTTCGGGGTACGGCGCTCGAAGGTCTCGAGCTCTTTTTGCAGTGCGGGGTACATCGTGATCTCCAATTTAAGGCTCAGGCCGGATCGGCCATTAGATTAGGCCCGGGCGGGTTCGCCGCCCGGGATCGAACTAGAAGAAAAACTTCAAAGCAAATTGTACCTGTCGCGGCTCGCGGCTGCGCTTGATACGGCCAAAATCCGTGCCATCCGTGATGTTGCCATCTGGATTGTTGAATTGTGTGTGGTTGAACATGTTGAAAATTTCCGTCCGGAATTCAAACCGGCGGGTTTCACTCAACGAAAATATCTTGTGGAGGCCGAAGTCGAAGTTATTAATGGCCGGTCCACAACAAATGGTTCGCTTGGCATTGCCGATTGTTCCCAGGTCGCTTTCGACAAACGCCGAGGTATCAAACCAGTAGCCCGCCCCGTTGCCGTTCCCCGAATCTTTCTTGGGATCGAGTTTGTGGAAAGGTGCGATCTGGTTGGGCTCGCCGGGATACTCGAAGAACGCGCTATACATCAGCTCCTGATCCGATGACGAAGTGATACGAACCGGGAAACCGCTCTGGAACGTGTAGATGCCCGATATATCCCAGCCCGACAACACCTGACCTGCGAGGCCGGAATATTTTGGGACCGGCAGTTGCCACACGTAACTCAAAATAAACCGGTGACGCGCGTCGAACTGCGAAAGCGAATAGGTGCTGTGGAAGTCGAGAGGATTCAACTCACCTTCAAAGCTGGAAGCCAAATCGAACGACTTGCTCCAGGTATACGCAACGTTGGCCTGAAGTCCGTGTGAAAAGCGTTTTTCCAGCGAGGTCTGAAACGAGTTGTAGTTGGAATTGGCAATCGTATCTTCGGCGAAGATGCTGGAGAACACCGGCGTGCCATCCGCCGGGCAATTGTTGCCCGTCAGCGGATCGCAATTCGGCGAGGAGTAGCGGCGCAGTCCAACCAGAGTGAGCCCGTTGGCAAGAGTCGTGCCCGCCGGAATCACTGTCGGTCCACCGCCGTTGGCGGAATAGGGCAGATGGAAATCGACCGGCAAGACAGTTCCGGGTTCGATCGCAAACGCGCTGTCCGCAAAAAACGGGCCGCAAGTCCCATCGCCCAATACTGAGTTCAGGTCGAGGCAAGTCTGCGAGTTGCCATAGTTAATGTCATGGCTCGCGAGCAACCGGTGTCCCTGCGAACCCACATAGCCCACCTGCAAAACCAGGTCCTTCGTCAGTTCGCGCTGAATGTTGATGTTGTATTGCGCGGAGTACTGCGTTCGCAAGTGAGGCTCAAATTGTCCGAAGAGGAGTAACGACCGGAATCGCTGCCAGTCGGGATCCTGCCCCTTAGGCGGAGTAATGATGCCGCCGAAAGGATTCGGCTTGGGATCATTGCCAGCCTGGTCCTGGTACGGAGTGTTGAAGAGGGGAGAACTGATCAGGTTGCTTCCACCGAATGGCGGTTCAGCGCTGAATTGCTCCAGCACCAACTGTTCCATCGGGTTGTAGAACATTCCCCAACCGGCGCGAATGCTGGTCTTGCCCGAAGAGCCGGGGCTATACGCGATGCCGATGCGTGGTGCGAAAGTCTTGTAGTAGGTCGTGGTTAGCCCGGCAGGAACTCCCGGATCTCCGGGCACGAGCAATCCCACTGGACAGTACATGTCCGGAGTGTTCGTACAAGGATAGGTCTTACTGGTTTGGCCGGGACGGAAACTTTGTACGTGGCCGCTCACGTCAGTAAGCGGTGTGAACAGTTCCCACCGCAGGCCGTAGTTCAGGGTCAGGTTCGGCCGAATCTTCCAGCTGTCTTGGGCAAAGAGGGAGAAAATCTTGCTGCGCACATTCTCCACCTGCGCCGAGCCCTGTCCAAAAGTGTCGGGCAATCCCAACAGGTACGCCGGGAAGAGATCCTCGACGGTCGTATTGTCACCCTGCGGGACTTCCAGGTCCGGATCGTTGCTGCCGCCGCCGAAATAGCTGTAGAAGCCGTTAACGTTGTAGTACAGAGTCTGATCGAAGCGCTGGTAACGAAGATCACCGCCAAATTTCGCGGAGTGTTTTCCCTTGATCCAACTCAGGCTATCGGAGAACTGGAAACTGTTCCCGATCTGAGGAATTTCGCCTTCGAAGTTGTTTCCAATATTGAAGTACCCAGACAGCGCAATAAAGGGAACACCTTCGCGGCTCGCACCCAGTCCCGGATGAATACCGGTTGCGTTGTCCGGAGTTCCGTCATTGAAACAGGCGCTGGAGGGAACCGTGATGCAAGAATCCTGCACCAGGTTCGTCCGCTGGGGATGAAGGAAATTGCCCTGTGCCTCCCGGAAAATGGTGAAATGCGCTTCGTTCACCAGGGTGTTGCGCAGCGTCCAATTGTGAGTGACGTTCCATTGCTGGTAGCGCTCTTTCGTATTGGCTCCAAAGTTCAGCACATTGGCGCCGCCTGCCTGAAATCGCGAGTAAGGATCGAAGAGCGTGCTGTCGTTGAAGTAGTAGTACGCGGAAATATTCTGCTTGTCGTTGATGCGGTGATCAAATTTGAAGGTGAACTGATCGGTGCGATCCTTGTGGACTCCGGCCACCGTCTGGAATGTGCCATCCGGGCGATTGGCGGAGGGCACAAACTGGGTCATCAGATCGACCGCCGTTGGATCCATGCACTCGACCGGAATCCGAGAGCCCGTAAAGACCTCAGCGTAGGCCGCGCCGGCTGTGATGGGAACGCCCTCTGCATCCGCGACAGCCGCACTGCATCCGGGACGACTATTGAACACGTCCGCCACCGTTTGATCGGTAATGACGCCATTGAAATCGCCCGTGAAGATTCCATTACGGAAATCCTCGCTCGGAACGGTCACGCTCTCAGAAGAAATTCCCTGCCGTATCCGGCGCCCTTCATACGAAGTAAAGAAGAAACTCCGATCCTTCTTGATTGGCCCGCCAAAGGTTCCGCCAAATTGATTCTGTTTGAAATCGGGCTTCTCACTATCAAAGTAGCCCTTCGAATTCAGGACTTTGTTGCGGAAAAATTCGAACAGGTTGCCGTGAAAAGCGTTACTGCCAGACTTGGTCACCACGTTGACAACCGCGCCCGAGTTGCGGCCGTACTCCGCGTCAAACGTATTGGTAAGCACGCGGAATTCCTCAATGGTGTCAGGACTGGGTTGCACGGCCGGAAGGTTGGCGAACTGGTCGTTGGCATCGCCGCCGTTGACGCTGAAATTGTTGGAGCGTCCACGGCCGCCATTTACCGAAACGACTCCCGCGCGATCACTGCCATAAAACAGGTCCGTACCAGTCTGCGACTGGACACCGGGCTGGAGCGACAGCAACTGGTACGTGTCGCGGGCATTCAGCGGCAATTGCGATACCGCCCGGTCATTCACGATCGCGCCGAGCTGCGTGCTGCTGGTATCGACGAGCGGCGCTTCCGAGGTAACTTCAACTGTTTCCCTGGCCTCGCCGACCTGCATCACCATATTCAAGGTGAGCACCTGGCTGATCTGCATTGTGATTTCGCGGCGCACATTCTTCTTGAAGCCGGCAAGGTCGAACTCAGCACGGTAGGCGCCCACGGGTACGTCCGGAAACGTGTAGTCGCCAGCCTCATTGCTGACCACATTCCTGCTCACGCCCGTCGCTTCATTAATCAGGGTGACCTTCACGTTGGCGAGAACGGCGCCGGACGGGTCTGCAACGCGGCCCAGGATACGGCCACTGGTGCCTTGGGCGGAGACGAGCGTGGAACAAATCAGGCAAAGTCCCAGGACGGTAAGCCACTGCGAAACCCAAATATTCTTAGACGGCATGGAACAGAACCTCCGGATTCCTCGAGGGGAAGTCAATATTTGTTAGACCGAGTTGCCAGACCGATTCGGCTTGCGCGCAGTGCAAACCTTGCTATAATCGCGCAAGGTTAGTGATTGCCGTCACTTCTGTCAAGCGGAAAATTCCTCTACGATCCATCAACAAAGACGGCGCTAAAGCGATGGCGAATAATATTGCGGGCGACGCAAAATCCTATCTGAAGATCGGCGACGTTGCCCGGATCGTGGGCGTGTCTCCCTCGGCGATTCGGGGATGGGAGAGCCTTGGACTCACGCGTCCGCTACGCACGGAGAGCCGTTACCGGCTCTACAGCGATGACGATGTTCGGCAATTGAAGAAGGCGCGCTATCTCCGCAAAGTTAGAGGACTGAATGCGCCCGCGATCGTGCAGATGCTGAAACGAGAGGGCACGCTCAGACCGCCCAACGATGGTGCGGCTAGTGCGATTGGTCCGCGGTTGCGGCAGTTGCGGAGCAAGCACAACCTGAGTCTGGCCGAAGTCGCAAAATCAGTCAGTATTTCCGTCGGGTTCCTGAGCGCGATTGAACGCTCGCACATGAGCGCGTCGGTCGGCACGCTCCGTAAGCTGGCGCGTTTCTACAAGACAAACATTTTGGATTTTTTTGGTCCGACCGAAGCCGATACGCCGCTGGTGCGCCCGCAGACCCGCAAAGCTCTGGAAGCCGGACCGGGCGTACGCATGGAATTGCTGGCCTCGGGTCCCACCGTGATGGAGCCGCACCTGTTTCGAATCGCGCCGCAGTCTGGCAGCGGCGAATCGTACGCGCACGAAGGCGAAGAATTTCTGTTCCTTCTGCGCGGCGAATTGACAATCTCGCTGGCTGACCAGGAGTATTCTCTGAAACGCGGCGACAGCTTCTATTTTCAAAGTGCAACACCGCATCACTGGAGAAATCCAGGACGGAGTGAGACATGGGTACTGTGGATCAACACTCCGCCCACATTCTGAATCCGAAGAAAAGGGCCTATGTGCTTCCCCCAACTTTGTAATTGGTTGAAATCTGCTTCGTTTATTTTTTCCTTGCTCTTCATCGGCACTCTGGTTTTTGCCGAACCTTCCCAACCCGCCGACATGATCGTCGTCAATGCGCGGGTGTACACCGTCAATGCTCAGCAGGCATGGGCCGAGGCGATCGCAGTGCGCGGAGGCAAGATTGTCGCGGTGGGCGACAACGCCACGATCAAAGGCTATCAAGGCAAAGAGACAAAGGTGATTGACGCTGCTGGTCATCTTGTCCTGCCTGGGTTTACCGATTGCCACATTCATTTCATGGAAGGGTCGCTGGGGTTGACGCAGGTGGATCTCAATGCGGCGGGCTCCGTTGCCGAGATCCAGAAGCGCGTGAAGGAGTACGCGGAGAGCCATCCCAATGAGCCCTGGATTGAAGGCATGGGATGGACGTACCCGACCTTCAAACCGTCGGGTCTTCCAGACAAGAAGATTCTTGATGCAGTCGTGGCGGACCGGCCGGTCTTTCTGTCTGCCTTTGACGGCCACAGTTCATGGGCAAACAGCAAAGCATTGGCGATGGCAGGAATCAACCGCAACACTCCTGACCCTCCGAACGGCAAGATCGTTCGCGACGAACATGGCGACGCCACGGGCGCACTGAAGGAAGCGGCCGGCGATCTGATCAGCTCCAAGATCCCGAAACCAACCCGTCAGCAGCGTTTGGACGCCCTCCGCAAAGGCATTCGCGAAGCAAACAAGGTTGGCCTGGTGCGGGTGCACAGCGCCGGCGGCGACTTTCAATATCTCGACCTCTATGACGAGTTGCGCAAACACGGCGAACTCAGTGTGCGTTTCTATGTTGCTTATTTTCTCGATCCTCCTGGGCTAACCGCCGACATCAATCAGACGATCGACACGGCGCGTAAGCAGTATGACGATGAATGGATTTCCGGCGGCGTGGTCAAGACCATGCTCGACGGCGTGGTCGAAGCGCACACCGCTGCCATGCTCCAACCGTATTCCGATGACCCGTCGCAGACCGGCAAACTTTTCTGGGATGTCAGCCAATATCAATCCGCGATCGCCGATCTTGATCGTCGCGGCTACCAGATTTTCACGCACGCGATCGGGGATAAAGGTGTGCGGACGGCACTCGATGCTTACCAGCACGCTGCCGAAGTGAACCATACGAAGGATGCGCGGCCGCGCATCGAACATATCGAAACCATTAATGCTCAAGATATCGATCGCTTTGGCAAGCTCGGCGTCATCGCAAGCCAGCAACCGCTGCATTCTTATCCCGACGAGGACACTCTCAGCATCTGGGCGCGCAACATTGGACCGGAACGCGCCACTCGCCCGTGGGTATGGCGCAGCATCGCGCAGAAAGGCGGAGTGCTTGCCTTCGGCAGCGATTGGCCCGTAGTCACGCTGAATCCGTGGCATGGCGTACAAACGGCCGTCACGCGTCAGACCAGAGAAGGAGAACCCGCCGGAGGATTCGTTCCGCTACAGCGCTTGAGCGTGGAAGATACGATTCGCGCATACACGCTCGGCGCCGCTTTCTCCGGACGCCGCGAGAAAACGGAAGGCTCGCTTGAGCCGGGTAAACTGGCGGACTTCATCGTGCTCGATCGCGATCTGTTCAAGATCGAGCCTTCGGAAATCAGCAAGACTGAAGTGTTGCTGACGGCGGTCGGCGGCAAGGTGGTCTATGAGTCTCCAGATTGGGCGCATGCCGCGGCCGGAAAGAAATAGCATCGGCAGCTGAAGTCGGGAACTGCTGGGCTCGTAATCGCAATCGCGCGTGGTAGATTGCTCGCTCAGAATCTAAACCACGAAGGCCACCAAGGCTCACACGAAGTATCACGAAGGATGTCGGTTTAAGACTTTACTTCGTGCACCTTCGTGGTGTGCCTCCGTGGCCTTCGTGGTCATGTTTTTGGAGGACGTAACCTCAAACCGACTCACGACACAGACCCAGGTAATCTCCGCTCTTTTCAGTCGGCACTGCTCTCGCCGACAAGAGGCGCGCCCAGGTGGGCGAGATGCGCATCGCCTTCGGGCGCGTCGATTCTGTCGTATGGCTTGAAGAGCAGTGCATACAGCAGGCCGCTGACGAGTACAAAAACTGTACCCACCAGCATCCCGTAGTTGCGGTACCACGGATCCTGCGGTGTGCGTGGCCACACCATGTTCACGATGGCCAGCACTCCATAGGTGAGGGCCGCCAGGTTCACCGGCCACGCCCACACTCCCAAACGAAAGGCACCGCTTGGCTTCCAGCCTTTTGCGCGCGCGACCAGCGCTCCCAGGACGATCATCTGAAAGGCAACGTAGATTCCAGCCGAACCAAACACGATGATGGTCTTGATCATTTCCACCAGGAACAGGCCGGCAATGCAGATGACGGCGGGTACGACTCCGGCGACCATCAACGCAAAAACTGGAACGTGAGTGTGCGGAGAAAGCGTGCTCATCCTGGCGCCACCAAAAATCATCCGGTCGCGGCCATAGCTGTAGAGCAGGCGACTGGTCGCTGCTTCCAGGCTGATCAGGCACGAGAGGAACGAAACCATGACCACGGCGATCACGGCACGCAGTCCAACCGGACCGAGGGCAGCACGTAGCGTGGTCGTCACTGGATCCGCATCTTGCCCAGACAATGCGGCTTTCAAGTCCGGAATCGCCAGCACCAGAGCCAGGCAAACCAACATAGCCGCGAAGCCGCCGATATAGATGGTCATTCTCATCGCCTTGGGAATGGCACTGCTGGCGTTAGGGGTTTCCTCAGCCACGTCTCCGCAAGCTTCAAAGCCGTAATAGCAAAACATGGCAGCGACGCTCGACGCGAGAAACGCGGGTAAATAGTGCCCGTTGCTGCCGAGACCGAAACTTTGGAAGAGGACTCCGAAACTCTGATGACGAGCGGCGACCAGCAGGTATCCGCCGACGACGATTGCGCCCAGCAATTCGCAAACGAATCCAAACATCGCGACCCGGGCCAGAAGTTTCGTGCCGCTGACGTTGAGCGCGGTCGTCCCCGCGATCATGACCAGGGCGATCGCAACTTCTCCAACCTGGCTGACTTTGATGCCGACGAGCTGCGCCAAATAAGGAGCACCGCCAACAGCAACGGCCGCGATGGTCGTGCACAATGCCCACAGGTAGACCCAGCCCGCCATCCAAGCCCAACGTTTTCCGACGAGCCGGCGAGCCCATGGATAGAGCCCGCCCGCGATTGGAAACTGTGACACGATTTCCCCAAAGACCAGCGCAACCAGAAGCTGCCCCAAGCCGACAAACAAGTAACTCCAGAACATTGCTGGGCCGCCCGTGGCAATTGCAAATCCGAAAACGGTGTACACGCCAACCACCGGGGATAGATAGGTGAAGCCAAGGGCAAAGTTCTGCCACAAGCTCATCGAGCGATCGAACTTCGAGTCGTAGCCGAGGGCTTCAAGTTGCGCGGAGTCGTTGTTTACAGCAGTTCGGTCTGTGGTCATAGGGTCCTTGGATATGGGGCGCGCCGGGCTACTGCGCGGGAAGCAGCCCGACCTGGCGCATGACGGTAGAGATATCGTAATAATCCAGGCTGCGGGAAATTTTCCCGCCGCGCACGTCAACCACGGAAACGCCGCGCACCGTGAACTTCTTCCCCGTCTTGTAGACGGCCTTGTCAGTGCCAGTAAAAGTCCATTCGATGGTGCCGTGTCCGTCGTCAATCGAAGCGCGCACCAGCTTCAGTTCGAGATCAGGGACGCCGTCATATTCCGAGGCGGCAAACTTACTGAGTTCGGCTTTCCCATGACTGATCTCGCCGAAAGCCACGTCCTCGTAGTAGACGTCGTCGGTGAAGATCGCGAGCATTTTGGCGGGATCGTGGGAATTCCAGGCGGCGATAAATTTTGCCGGGATAGCCTTTTCGGCGCCGTCCGCGGCGTTGACGCCTTGAGGGATTGAAGTGCACAGAACAAGAGCGATGAATGTGACCACACTGAACAACACGCGATTCCACGTCATGATCATTTCCTCCCATCAATATCAGTATCAGTTCGAAATCGATCGCCGGACAGTCTACGGTTTGCCGGCGATTTTCTCCACCAGATCAAGACGAGCCTTCCAAGGATCGGGCCCGGCAACGGCGCCGTCACTAGTGAAGTCGAGTATCGTGTCGCTGTCCGCCGCGTACGCAGGCCACTTCGTACGCGGACGCCCGCCGGCGTTGGGGTCGCCCGACTTCGCGAACGCAACCCAGTATGCATTCACCGTCAGCGCCATCGCGCTATCGGCGGTATCGAGTTTGCTCACGTACGCCGCATTTGCCACGGTGTTGAAGACAAATGCAAGTTCGGTCGCATGATGCGCGCCGTCAACCTGAGCGCGGTCGGCGACCGGAACATAAGAAAAGCGATAGGCATAGGTAGGCTGTCCCGCCGCCGATTGCTGTCGCGCAATAAAACGCATAGGCTCGACCATGAGACGGTCGGAAGCGACAGCCGCCCCGACAACCTTCGCATCGTTCGTGTGCTGAGGATCGTACACTGCGTACGCTTTCATCTGATTCAGGCCGAAGGGAAACATGACTTCCTGAATGTTTCGCGCGAAAGAGATTCCAATGTCGCGATTGGTGGCGCCGATCAGCAGCGGGACTTTCATCTGGCGTCCCGCCTGAAACGCAGCCTGCGGAGATTCGGGCAGCAATTGTCCATCGACCATCGGTCCGACAAACGTCTTGATCGCGCTGAAAATCGACATCATGTTCAGGCCGTCGACCACATCGTCCGGCGACAGTCTGCGCAGCGCGTCGAGCGCGGCGGCGTCCGTGCCGTTGATGCCTTTCGACTTGGCAAATGCCAGCGCCGCGGACTCTCCCGTCGCCTTGCTGAAAAAACCCGACTTCCCTTTCATCTGCGTCATGCCGCCCGCCCCATCGCGCGCGGGAGCGGACTCGACAATCGCCTGCTGAAACAATCCCTGTGCCATCGGTGAAGCCATCATCGCCAGCACGGAGCCACCGCCGGCAGACTCGCCAAAGATCGTCACTTTTTTCGGATCGCCGCCGAAAGCTTCGATATTGTGCTGGACCCATTTGAGCGCGGCGATCTGGTCCATGTATCCATAATTGCCCAGCGGTCCCGAAGGCGATTCGGCGGCCAACGCAGGATGCGCGAAGTATCCGAAACGCCCCACGCGGTAGTTAAAGCTCACCAGCACGACGCCCTGCCTGGCGAACTGCGTGCCGTCGTAAACCGCCGGCGAACTGCCGCCATTAACCCAACCGCCGCCGTAAATCCAGACCATCACGGGCAGCTTGGAAACGGCGGCGGGTAAGGGAGTCCAGACGTTCACGTAGAGACAATCTTCGTTGGGAGTAGTGCGTAGCGGCGCGAGGTCCTCAATAAACGGACGCTGCATGCAGTCATGCCCGTAGTCGGTGGAGGGGCGGACAGTCGTCCAGGGCGCGGGTGGCTGTGGAGGCTTCCACCGTAGAGGTCCGACCGGCGGCGCAGCAAAAGGGATTCCCTTGAAGGAGACAACACCATCCTGCGTGATGCCGCGCACGGCGCCCGACTCAGTTTTCACTTCGTCCGAAGCGGAAACCATCACTCCAGACACAATGATCACGACTGCCGACCAGCACAGAAACTTGCAGACTTTCATTCGTTCCTCTGAGCGGTCATTCGGGTTGCTCCGAATGATTGCCGCCCAGAGTACCATTGACGCGCTCAGGCGTTCATTTGTTTCTTGGCCGCCCTATTTGGCCCCTTCCGGCAACAATCCCCGGTACTTCAGCATGGGCTCGATCGTCGGCTCCGCGCCGAGCCATGCGGCATACATCTTCGCAAGGTCCTCGGTGTTGCCGCGCGACAAGACCATGTTGCGAAGGCGGTCTCCGTTCGCGCGAGTGAGGCCGCCATGATCCTCGAACCACTGGTAGGCGGCGTGGTCGAGCATCTCGCTCCAGAGATACGCGTAGTAGCCGCCCGCGTAGCCGCTGCTCCAGATGTGCGAGAAGTAGCTGGAACGGTAGCGGGGAGGCACGGAACTCAACAGCAGGTTGGTCTTTTTCAGTGCAGCGATCTCGAACTCGTCCGGCTTCTGCAGCGGAGCGGCGGCCGGCAGTGTATGCCACTGCATGTCCAGTTCGGCGGCGGCCAGCACTTCTGTCAGAGCGTATCCGCCATTGAAGTTTTTCGCCTTCTTGAGTTTCGCAACCAACTCTTCCGGCATAGGAGCGCCGGTCTTGTAGTCCTTCGCGAAATGTTGAAACACGCTCGGATAAGTCGCCCAGTGCTCATTGAATTGCGACGGGAACTCGACAAAGTCACGCGCGACCGCTGCCCCCGACAGGCTCGGGTACATAGTGTTGGCAAACATGCCATGCAGCGCGTGCCCGAACTCGTGGAACATCGTGGTCACATCGCGGAAGCTGATCAGGGCGGGCTGACCGGGCGCGGGCTTGCTGAAGTTGGCGACGTTAAAGACCACCGGCTTCGTGCCCAGCAGCTTGGACTGGCTGACATACACTTCCATCCAGGCGCCGCCATTCTTGTTGTCGCGCTTGAAGTAGTCGCAGTACCAGAGCGCCATCGACTTGCCGTCCGCATCGAACACTTCAAACGCGCGCACGTCCGGATGGTAGACCGGGATATCCTTGCGTTCCTTGAAAGTGATCCCGTAGAGCTGGGTGGCAGCGTAGAAGACGCCATTCTCCAGCACGTTGTTCAACTCAAAAAACGGCTTCACCTGCGCTTCATCGAGGTCGTAGCGCGATTTGCGCACCTGCTCGGCATAGAAGTCCCAGTCCCATGGCTCAAGCTGGAATCCGCCTTTTTGCGAATCGATGACCGCCTGGATGTCTTTTGCCTCAACTTTGGCGTGCGCGGTTGCGCCGGGCACCAGCGCGTCCATGAACTTCAGCGCGGCTTCCGGATTCTTCGCCATCTGGTCTTGTAGCTTCCAGGCAGCAAAGCTTGTAAACCCGAGGAGCTTGGCTTTCTGGGCGCGAATCTGGGCCAACCGCGCGATCGTATCGCGCGTATCGTTCGCGCCTCCACGTTCGGCGCGATTCCAGGCGTTCTCGAAGATCGTCTTCCGCGTGGTGCGCTGGCTGAGCGATCCGAGGTCGGGCTGCTGCGTGGTGTTCTGCAGGGTGATGACGTAGCCGTCTACTTTGCGATCTTTCGCGGTCTGCGCAGCGCCATCGATCCTCGCGGCACTTAAGCCTGCCAGAGCCGCCTTGTCGGAGGTGGTAAACGCCGCCTCCTTGGTCGCGGCCAGCAGCTTCGTGCTGAACGCGTTAGTGAGTGTGGACGCTTCCTCGTTCAGCTTTTTCAATTCAACTTTGTCGGACTCGGAGAGGTTCGCCCCGGCTTGCACGAACTGATCGTAGTCATACTCAACCAGGCGGAGCGATTCTGGATCAAGTTTGAGCGCATGGCGCTGGTCGTAGACGGCCTTCACTCGTTGAAACAACTTGGCATCGAGGAAGATCGCGTCCTGGTGCGCGGCTAGTTTCGGCGCCTCGATGTCCTGCACCTTCTGCAGTTCATCGCTCAGGTTCGCCCCGGTAACGCCGTTGAATATCTGCATCACGCGGGTGAAGAGCTGGCCCGACTTCTCGAGCGCGACAATCGTGTTATCGAAGGTCGGAGGCTCGGGGTTGTCGGCGATCGCCCGCACTTCCGCGAGTTGTTGCGTCATTCCGGCGTCGATCGCAGGCTGGTAGTCCGTGTCCTTGATCTTGTCGAACGCAGGCGCTTGAAACGGCAATGAACTCGGCGCATAGAACGGGTTGTTTGGACCAAATTCACCATTGGCTGCCGACGCGGGCGCACTCGACCCCGCTGCCAAAACGCTACCTAGAGTCAATGTCCCCATCTTGAGAAGTATCCCCTTTAACTCGCGCATTTTTATGATGGCCATAGTCACTGATTTTTCCTCAGATCATTGATTGTAAAGGAAGATTTGTCCGCCGGCTTCGCCACGGGCATCGTGATCCGCGTTCGCATAGTAAAGTAGTAGTAGCACCCAAAGTCAGGAAGGATTCCTTTTTGAGTACAAGCATTCGCAACATCGCTATCATCGCCCACGTCGACCACGGCAAGACCACGCTGGTTGACGCCATGCTGCAACAGAGCGGCACGTTCCGATCCAACGAGCACCATGTCGAGCGCGTCATGGATTCGAACGAACTGGAGCGGGAGCGCGGCATCACCATTCTGGCCAAGAACACGGCCATCTTTTATCACGACGTCAAGATCAACATTGTGGACACGCCGGGTCACAGCGACTTCGGCGGCGAAGTCGAACGCGCGCTGAAGATGGTCGACGGTGTAATGCTGCTCGTCGACGCCAGCGAAGGCCCGCTGCCGCAGACTCGCTACGTCTTGAGCAAGGCCCTGGAAGCAGGTCTCCCGCCGATTCTCGTGATCAACAAGATTGATCGCGCCGATGCGCGACCGCAGGAAGTGTTGAACGAGGTCTATGACCTGTTCATCGATCTGGATGCGAAGGAAGATCAGATCGACTTTCCGGTGCTCTACACCAATGCCAAGATCGGCACGGCATCGACCGACATCAAAGGCGGCGGCGAGGATCTGCGTCCGCTATTTGATGCCATCATCAAGACCATTCCGCTCCCGAAGGGCGATCCGGACGGTCCGCTGCAGATTCTGGTCGCGAACCTCGATTACAGCGACTATCTCGGGCGCCTGGCCATTGCGCGCGTATTCAACGGCAAGATGCATACCGGCGAAGACGTCGTCATCGCCAAGCTCGACGGCACGCTGCACAAGACGAAAATTACGAAACTCTTTTCGTTCTCCGGCCTGAAGCGAACCGATATTACCGAGACGACATTGGGAGACATCGTCGCCGTCGCTGGCGTGGAAGGCATCACGATCGGCGAGACCATTACCGACGTCCTTAACCCCGCTCCGCTTCCGCATATCGCAATCGATGAGCCGACGATCGCCATGCTGTTCACTGTCAACACTTCTCCCTTTGCCGGGAGAGATGGCCAATACGTCACGTCGCGCAACTTAAAAGAGCGGCTCGAAAAGGAATTGCTGACCAACGTCTCACTGCGCGTCGAAAGCATGGGTACGACCGATTCGTTCAAAGTTCTGGGACGCGGCGAACTGCAGCTTTCCATCCTGATCGAAATGATGCGTCGTGAAGGTTACGAACTGATGGTGGGCAAACCCGAAATCGTCACCAAGCGCATCGACGGCAAGCTGATGGAACCGGTGGAGCACCTCACCATCGACGTCCCGGAAGAATTTGTCGGCGTCGTGATGGAACAACTGGGCTCGCGCAAAAGCGAAGTCAAGAATATGCACAATCACGGCTACGGCCGCGTGCGTATCCAGTTCCGCGTGCCCAGTCGTGGGTTGATCGGACTGCGCAGCCAGTTGCTTACCGACACGCGCGGCACGATCGTGATGAATTCCCTGTTCGATGGCTACACCGAGTGGCAGGGAGAGATTCCGCATCGCTTGACGGGTGCGCTCATCTCCGACCGCAACGGAACTTCAACGGCGTATGCCTTGTGGGGCCTGCAGGAACGCGGCGAACTCTTCGTTTCAGCGGGAATCGAACTCTACGAAGGCATGATCGTCGGGGAGAATGCAAAGGATACGGACCTCGACGTGAACGCGGTCCGCGAAAAGAAACTCACCAACATGCGCGCCTCGACGGCGGACGAAGCCATCCGCCTCGTCCCCTACAAGCCGCTCAATCTGGAACAGGCGATTGAGTTCATCGCGGACGATGAGTTCGTCGAAGTCACTCCCAAGGCTTTGCGATTGCGGAAGAAGGTTTTGCAGTCGAACAAACGCAAGCGCGGTCCACTCGCCATGGTGCAAGAAACATAAAATAGAGACGTAAATGAAGAAGGCGAAAGCCAAGACGCGCGAGGATCAGAAACCCCTGCCCAGAATGTTTCTGATCCCGTGCAGTTGCGGCACGACCTTCGCGATCGCCGAGAATTTCGACCGGCAGGGGACACATATCCGCAGCTTCCTTCCTTGCCCCGGATGCGGCAAACGGCACGATCCCAAGAACCGCGTGTTACGCATGGACTACAACCGCGAGCGTTTCTGGAACGTCGACGGTTGTTGAGCGGTCAGTAGAGACGCGGCAAGCCGCGTCTCTACGCTCAGATTCGTGGGGATCGGGACCGGATTTGAGGGTGCTCGCGACCCGATGTACACTGTCCACATGCGCCCGTAGCTCAGCTGGATAGAGCGCTTCCCTCCGAAGGAAGAGGCCGGGAGTTCGAATCTCTCCGGGCGCACCATAAAACCCAGCTGTCAGCTCTCGGCTTTCAGCTCAAATCGCAAGGGTCCTAGTCGACCTGTTGTGGAAGTAACCAGCGTAACCTCTCCGCTTCTCTAAAGTTTCCCATCCAAAGGACCGATAGAGTGCCAGACGGCAAGCCATCTCATCTGCATTGCCCGTCCGAGCAAGTACAACGGAGAGCATATGTCCACACAGCCAATCTCAGACAAAGCATCGATTCTGCAGGAGTTGCAGGGCTTTCGACACCATCGGACCACGGGTGGATTTCACAAAGCTCGTACGACCGAGGATGTTGCCGTCCAGAGTCCGTCGGTGGTGGTCGTCATCAACGGTTCCCAGGGAACATCCGGACCACTTCCTCCCGAGTCGATCCACAATGAACGGCAGATCTTCTTCCATGACCGGAAGGCTGCCCTGCAGCAATTGGGTGCGGCACTACAGTCCGGCGACGCTGCGGCCGTACAGAAGGCGTACGACGCACTTGTAGCACTTGGTAAGAATGGTCCGCTGGTAAATGGCGAGACGTTCCACCGGGCTGACCGCGCACAGGACTTCGCCGCTATCGGTCAAGCCCTTGCTTCCGGCGATCTGGCTGGCGCACAGACCGCATTCGACGCTTTGGCGAGCACTTTCCAGGGCCACGGGCATAGCGTAGGTACTCTGCCGCCGACGCCAGCACCCGGACCTTTGCCGCCGACGCCGGCACCTGGGCCGTTGCCGCCGACGCCGGTGGGGACATTGCCGCCTACTATCCCGCCCCAGGGAACGCTTCCGCCAACCACGTTACCGCCATCCACCGGCGGCGTGGGCGGGCCAAGCGGACCTCCTGAGATCATCATCAATCTGGGAGGGAGCACCTCTGGCCACGTCAGCATTGACGTACAGCAGCAAAACGGCGGTGAATCCGTTTCCATCAACGTGGACAATGGAGCCAGTAGCTACCAGCTCGTCCTGAACCTGACTGAATCGGCTGCGAGCAGCTCGGCGCAGAGTGGTTCCGTGAACGTGCAAGCGTAAGGGAATTTAAGACGTCAATCGCAGAGGCGTACCTCGAAGGGGGTGCGCCTCTTTTTTTGTCCAAAAATTTAAGGGCGTCCAGAGTGGCGACGCTGGACGCCCGATACCTCGGATGCGCATCAAAAGACGCGCTAGAGACACGTTAGATCAGGTCACCAAATCCGACAAGATATCCAGAGTTACTCGTTGCGCGTTACGAATAGCTATTTCGCGCCACCCGCAGTTGCCTTATGCTCGGGAGGCGCAACCCCTGCGTCGCGCAGGGCATTATCCAGAGCTGCTCGAATGTCGTCGATGGGCAGCGCTCCGTCGATCTTGCGGCCATTCACGAAGGTCTCGGGAGTCGCTGTCACTCCCAACGCCTGCCCTTCAAGCTGCGACGCGCGCACTGCTTTGTCGCTCTGTGCCTTAATACAAGCCTGCAGTTTCGTCGCGTCGAGATGGAACTTCGGGCCGCGCGCTGCGGCCGCTTTATCGAGCGCGGCAGCCTGCGTGGCGAGAACTTTCATGTCATTGAATTCTTTTTGATTGCTGTGGATAGCGTCGGAGAAATCCCAGTACGCATCGACGTTTTGCGCAAGCAAACAGTTCGCATCGATGGCTGCGTGAAGCGCCCACGGATGATTATCCTCAAGCGGGAAGTCCTTGTAGATAAACAGGACGCGATCGCCATACTCCTGGAGCAGCGTGGGAAACAGAGTCGCGTGCATGCGCGAGCAGAACGGGCACTGGAAATCGTCATAGGTGACGGCAACAACCTTGGCGTCCTTGGCGCCGCGTGTGGGGCGCCCGTTGACATCGATACTCTTCATCATTTCGGCATAGGGATCTTTGTTCATGTCGATGTGGAAAATGCGAAGCAGTGTCTTGTGGTCGCGGGCAAGGAGAAATTCGAAATCCCTCCTATTTTGTGGATCGTCGAACGTGACGTTCAGCGTGTCATAGCCCGGAATGTCGCTGGGTTGGAGCGGGTTCATGATGATCCTTATTTGCGGCGGCACCGAGAAAATCGCTCGTATCTTTGGCTCCAGACGTCGCATGACGTCATCTGGAGCGGTTGGCGCCGTTTGGGCCGAACCACCAATGCAGACCAAAAGCGTCATCAAGAAACAACGGACCGCAAATCTTGCTCGAATCGTCAACCGGAAATCTCCTGTGTGACAAGAACCGCTACGGTTATCCATTCCACCCCTCGTTTGGCTGTGATGCCCACAATGTCCAGGCAAAATTGCAGGCCTACCTCAACTTCAATCCAGACGCATTTAGTATAGACGCTGCAAACACAGCGCCAATGGCGTTATTTGCAAAACTACGGTCATGCGATATTCTCGAAACACGTTGTTCTGGAGAAAAAAACTCAATGCGTCGTCACAAGATACTCGGTTTTGCAGGGCTGGTTTTGTTTGCTGTCACGTTCATTCACGCCCAAAACCCGCTTGACGCGTTCCAGCAATTTTCAGCCTCGGTCAGCGGCAGCCCGCTCAAGTGGAACAATTTGAAGGTGTATCGTTCCGGAAACCAATGGCGAAGCGAGTTCGCGCACGAGAACGAGATTCGACTGGGTAACCTCAAGGACAAGAACGGCTGGTACATAAGGCCCCTGGATGGGGTTAAGCCGAACCAATGCGGGCGCATGACGCTTTTGGATATGACCACGTATCCGTTCTTTGCCTACACTGGCGAAGACATCATTGTGGAACGGGTCCCGGCGGCGGCTTCGCCGGCGGAGGAGAAGGAAACAGTCGACGGTCACTCCTGCAAAGTGGAGAACTATATCGTCAAGCCAAAAGAGGGTGGCGTCACCATCAAGATGAAACTCTGGGAGGCGGAAGACTTGAAGGGTTTCCCGATCAAAATGGAAATCGAGCCTTCGGCGAGACCCAAGTTTACAATGAGCTACTCCGATGTAAGCCTCGAGAAGCCTAACCTCAAACTCTTTCAACTACCTGCAATCTGCCGACTGCCAGGAAAACAAAATTCGCCGCCCGCTGCCGCGAAAACGCCGAGCAAGAAAACAGCTCAAACTCCAAAATCAAAATGAAGACAGGCTTGTTTCGCGATTTTCGGTACGAATCCGCAATCGCGGAATCCGGCCAGCAGCTTGGCTTTGCGGCGAGAACGACCGCAAGTTCGCACATATATCGCAAACTAATGCACCTCTGTGAACCTCATGGCTGAAAGTCTTTATCACTTGCGAACATTCTTGCGAAAAATTCGAATTCCTTCCTTGACAACAGAACACGCTTGTTCCATGATGCTCCTCGCATGTACGGGTTTTTCCCCGGACCCGCAAGCAAACAGTAGACTTTCCGTTAGCACGACTTCAACTTCCAGGTAAAGACGTCCACGAACACACATTCATGCGCGGATGACTACGATCTCGAATCAAGCGGTTGTAGCTGACGGACAACAACAACTGTGGTTCATGCATTTACTTCCAGGAGGAAACACAAAATGAAGAAGTTCGCGATTTGTCTCGCAGTTCTCGCCGTTGCAGCCCTGATGGTTCCGGGCGCCCAAGCCGCCGGACCGAAGTGCTATCACTTTACTAACTTCTGCGACGTCATCCAGGCCACCCAGGTTCACGTTGGCGGAATCCAGGGCAACGAAGTCGTCGGTCTGTGGGACGCATTTTGTATCGGCGCCGGCTCCGGCACCCTGATTTCGGGTGGTCCCGGCAAAGTTGGTACCCAGATCGTCTATCCGTACGTTGGCGGTTTTGCGTATGGCATCCAGGCCAACTTCACCTTCAAGAACAGCACCCATTTGTTTGATCTTTATGGAACGTTTGACGGCTTGACCACCGGCGCTTTCCAGACCAATCAGCCTTTCACGACCACCAACGGCGCTTGCAACCCGCTCGGACATCAGGCTCCTGGCAAGAAGTCCTCGATCGGCATGCGCTAGAAATAGTTTTGGCTTTCCTACTACACTCCCTGCCTCACGGCGGGGAGTTTTTTTTGCCAGATCAATTCCCCATGGCGCTCAGATTCGGGCGCGTTGATAGAAGCCGTATGCTAGACTCCATTCCATCGGCTATGCAGGCCCTCGCACGGTTTCTCCTGATTGTTCTGGTTGCGCAGTATGCCTTGGCCACCCCACCGAAGAATGCCAAGGGGGACACCCTCAAAGCAGCAAAAGCACCCAATCTGATCCTGATCACGCTCGATACCACGCGGGCTGACCGCATGGGCTTTCTCGGATCCAAGCGGGGATTGACACCCAATCTCGATGCCCTGGCGCAGCAGAGTGCGATCTTCGTCCGCGCGTACTCCCAGGTGCCTCTAACGACTCCTTCCCACGCAGCCATGCTGACGGGAACCTATCCGCAGTTTAATCAGCTCGAAGACCTGGGTATGCCTCTCGCCAAGGATCTGCCTTGGGTGCCCTCCCTGCTTCACCAGCGCGGCTATCACACGGCTGCCTTTCTCGGCGCCAATATTCTCGACGCAAAAGGAGGTACGGCGCCGGGCTTCGACCGAGGGTTCGATTTATACGACACTGATTTTCACGACGCTGCTCCCGGGGACGATCGGTACCACAGCATCGAACGTCGGGCGGGAGATGTTGCCGACCGAGCCCTTCGCTGGTTGAGCCAGACTCCGCAAGGACCATTCTTTATCTGGTTACATTTCTACGATGCACACGATCCCTATGACCCGCCCTCCCCGTTCAAAGAACGCTATCCCGAAGCACCTTACGACGGCGAGATCGCCTACACGGACTCGGTAGTCGGACGCCTGGTCGATGCGCTCCGCCAGCGCGGCCTGTTTGATAATTCCCTGATCGCGATCGCTGCCGACCATGGCGAAGCCTTTGGAGAACATGGCGAGGAACGGCATGGCATGTTCCTGTACGACGAAACCATTCGTGTGCCGCTCCTATTGAAGTTACCGCAGCAGAAACTTGCTGGACGAAAGGTGGATCCCCGCGTCGCGCTGGTCGACCTCGCCCCCACCTTGCTTCAAGCCGCCGGCATGACTGTGCCCGCCACCATGCAAGGTAGCTCGCTCTTCTCGCTACTCGAGTCAGACGAATCCTCTCCGGGCAACCAGAAAGAAAAGGACAAACCGAAAGACTCGGATCGAGCCATCTTTTCATCGTCAAGCTATGCGCGGCGCGTCTTTGGCGCCAGTGAATTGAGATCCTGGCGTTCGGGGAAGTATCTCTACGTGCAATCTCCGAAACGAGAACTCTACGATTTGCCCTTGGACCCTTCGACCAGCAACAATCTGGCGTCATCCTCTCAGGCCGTCGCCGACACCCTGGATACACAGGTTTCGGGCTTCCTGCAGAAAACCAGCAGCACCCGCAACAAGAATGCAAAACTAGATCCAAGCGTGGTCGAAAAACTGCGTGCACTGGGCTATCTGGCGAGCGAGAACAACGCGGTACAGAAGAGCGGAAAGGCCGCCATCGATCCCAAGGATTTGGTCGACGTGGCGAATCGATATCACCGCGCTTTGATCAAGGGGGAAGAAGGCCATTACGACCAGCAGATCACGGAACTTCGCGATATTGTGGCCCACAACCCCGACCTGCCCGGCGCTCAATATAACCTCGGCGTTGCGCTCATCCATGAAGGGAAGTTCGACGATGCGGTACCGTTTCTGCGCTCGGCATCGGAGCAATTTCCCGACTCTCCCTCCGGGCACTACCAACTTGGGCTCGCTTTCATCTACTTAGGCAAACTCGATGAAGCACTCCGCGAGATGCAGGCTGCCGTGGTCTGTCTGCCCAGTTCCGCCAATCTGCACAGCATCACTGGTACTGTGCACTTGCGCCTAGGGCAAATACCGGCTGCGATGAAGGAGTACGCAAAAGCGATTGAACTCGATCCCACTCATTTCGAGGCGACCTTTAGCTACGGCCGACTGCTTCTGATGCAGGGACGCACAGATGCGGCGCTCGTCAAACTCACCCGCGCATCCAAACTCAACCCTCAGTCGGCGGATGCTCACATGGCTTTGGCCGACGTGTACACCCAGATGGGCCAGACCGCCGCTGCCCAACGAGAAGTCAAGACCTACGAACGCCTAAGGGCGGCAAGCCCGCAGTAGATTTCGTAGCAGCCTGGTTGCAACAAACTGGCCACGCACCATCCTGTGGACAATGCACGGCGGGCTCACCGCATGGATGATGATTTGTAAGTGATTGGCCTCGGTTTGCGGCGATCACTCTGCGCGTAACAGTGTTTCTGCAAACGGCCATTCGTCATCCACCCATTGCTGATCGCAGCGAAACCCTGCCGCCATTGCCAATTGCAAAAGCTCCGGCCGGGAGTATTTGTGGCTGCTCTCCGTCCAAATGGTTTCGCCTTCGCGGAACGTTACGGTGAGGCCGGCGCGAGAGATGGTGACGTTCTGGTAGCGTTCCGACCGGAGATGCATTTCGATGCTGCGCGTCTCGGGGTTGTAGCGCGCTTCGTGACGAAAATGCGGTAGCGCAAAATTTCCGCCCAGTTCGCGGTTGATACGCGCCAGAAGGTTCAGGTTGAATGCCGCGGTAACCCCGAGACAGTCGTCGTAGGCGTCGAGCATCTGCGGAGTCGGCTTGATGAGGTCCGTGCCGAGAAGCAGGAAGTCTCCCGGCTGCAGGGTGCGCCGCACTGCGCGCAGAAATTTAACGTCCGCCGGACGGTCAAAATTTCCGATGGTACTTCCCAGAAACAGCACCAGCAAGTGTTCGCCCGGGCGCCGGTTGTCAGCCACTTCGAGCAGGCCGTCGAGATATTCACTCTCGAAGCCCACGATGCTGATGTGCTCAATATCGCCCAGCTCACGCGCACACATGGTCAGCGCGGAATGCGAAATTTCGATCGGACAATAGCGTGTTTGCTGCCGGCGATCGAGTGCTTCGAGCAGGTAGCGAGTTTTTTTGCCGCTCCCGCTGCCGAGTTCCGCGACCACCACGGGAGACTTGACTCTGGCCACTATCTCTCCCGCATTCTCTCGCAGCAGACGCTCGTCAGCGCGCGTGAGCCCGTACTCGGGAAGCGCACTGATCACTTCGAAGAGCGCGGAACCGACTTCGTCATACAGGTATTTCGATGGCAATTCTTTCTGGCCGGGACGGAGCAAGCCCTCGCGCACCTCAGCGGCAAATTCAGCGATGGGATCGGCAGTGGTCGTAACTGTCTGTCGCAAAATCATTCGGTCCTCACGCGAGCCGGTTGCTCACACAGCGAAATCCTGCATAGACGTACTGGTAATGCGCCTGGAACCAGTTACGAAACGAAGGCCGCAACATACATGCAGCCGTGCGCGACGATGCGCCTTTGATTACGAAATGCTTGCCATCGAAAAAGTCGGCGGAATATCCCGGATAAAACGAAAATGTTTCAAACCCGCGGAACGGCGCGAACACCGTCGACGTCCACTCCCAACCGTTACCGAGTATGTCTTCCGGGCCAAAAACGCTAGCACCAGCAGGATGGGCAGCCACTGAAACAGGATCCCAATGCGCAAAATCAAAATTGCCGCGGGACGCATCAGGTGACTGTGCACCCCAGGGATACTTTCTGGATTGTCCGTCCTGCGCTCCATACACTGCCCTCTGCCACTGTGCTTCATTGGGCAGGCTCTTCCCTGCCCAACGTGCGTAGGCACTCGCCTCGGCATGGCTCACATACACAGGCCAATCAAGCGGCAAAGGAATCGCAGAGAACATCCCCTTCCAGAACCACGGGGCACCGTGATCCTGTTTCTCCCAAAATGCTGGATGCGAAATGCCGCTCGACTCTTTCCACACCCAATCCGCGTCGCTCCACAATTTTTGATTGGCGTAGCCCCCCTCGTTGAGGAATCCCAGGTATTCGGCATTGGTTGTCTTGTAACGTTCAATCGCAAAACCGGGAACTTCGACCGCGTGGCGTTCGTATTCGTTATCCCATCCGAAAGCATTGTCGGAGCGAGACAGGCCAAGGGCAACCGCACCGGAAGGAATTTCAATCATTCCCGAAGCGCGCGCTCCAGCCGAAATGCGCGGGATATCCGCAGGAGCGATCTTCCGCTCGTATGGCAAACGATGCAGCATGTAAGCGAGCGTCTCGGCGTGCATCAAACGATGCTCGATCGCCACATTCAGGAGCAGCGCCGGGGAGAATTCTCCGTCACTCCCTCCAGTTCCCTGCGCTAGTTTCTGAAGGCGTTCATCCAGTTCCTCGCGTACCCGCCGGACGTACTGCCGTACCTGTTCGACCTTTGGCCAGTCGGATGGCTGGTCGGTGGGTAGACCGCCCCCGACCGGATCGATCCCGAATGCGAACAATCGATCGAGCTGGGCAGAAGTGTCAGGAAGAGAAAGCGATCTTCCCCGGAGAAGATTTCGATCAAAGGCTTCCAGGTGCCCGATGTAGAAAATAATCCGGTGCCGTTCGCGGATGGGGCGCTCGTACAGCGAGTCAGGACGGACGATATCAAACAGCGCGTCGGTCCGGCGTCGCGCATCCTCCAAACTGGAGATCAACGCACGGGGCACATCGATTTCATGATTGGTTGCGAGCATGACCGGACCTCCTGATCGAGCGTTGGGTTCGTCCAGCACAGAAATGGTCTCTTTTGGATGCCGGAACGCGCCCCAGGACCCTTCTTTTTCCAAAAAATCTACGCTAGCCGGCAAGAGAAATGCTGGACCACGATTTTCGGGCTAGAATCTCCGGGAAAGGCTGCAGTCTATTGCAGGATCTGGGGCCGTGGGCACGCATTTGTGCACGCCGGCGGCGCGCCAGAGGGAGTGCTCTTCAGGAGGCTTCGATGCAACGAAACGTGCTGGGCGCGCTTGGCTTGGAAATTCTGTTGATCGCAATCGTGATGACGACTGGATCCGGCGGGCAAGTTCGTCACGGGTTTCCTACGCCGCCAGAGCCCGCCGTGCATGAGGAAGCGCAAAAATCGCAGGAGCGAAAACTCCCGATTCCACGTACAGATGGCGTCGCGATGGAACGCGAAGCAAAGGAAATGTCGGCACTCGCCGCCAGTATCCCCGGGGACATTGAACTCATGAAGAAAGGCCTGCTACCGAGCGATGCCCTCGACAAGTTGAAGAGAATTGAAAAGCTCTCCAAACAATTGCGCGGACAAATTCACCGGTAACCGATCAGAAAGTAATCTTCACCCCAAATTCAATTTGCCGGGGCGCTCCGAGTGCGTAGGTCCCCGAGCCGGGCATGATTCGATCCAGGCGCGAAGTGCAGAGCGCGCTTGAGTTTCCGCAGGTGCCTGGAGAGCTGGCGCCATTCAACGAACTGCCCGGTGAACCGTCAAGCACGCCGTTCAACTGACGGCCCGCGCCTCCAAAGTTCGCGAAATTCGCTATGTTGAAGGCAGCTACGTTCGGTTCCACCCGGACCCGCTCCCCAATTCGAAACGGCCAGCTGAAGCGTAGATCAACCGTCTTGAGCCAGGTCGTCTGCGCCGGATTGTGCGGCAACGCCGGACATCCGGGCTGTGCCGGACCCGCGCAGACGAAGGGATAGAGCGCACCCAGTTTCGAAAGCTGGTCGGAGGTGAACAACGGAGCGATCGTCCCATTCTGGCTGACCAGCGCCGCGCTGGCCGAGGTCAACCGGCCGGCGTAGTTCTTGTTATAGATTGCGATGGCATTACCCAAATCGCTACCCGAATATCCGCCCAGACCGCCAACGCTCGTTCCGGGAAGAAGATCGCCGACAGTACCATCACCGGTGGCGTCGGTCCGAAAGATTTCTCCGGCCACTCCACCGCCGTCCAGTTGCGGAAGGCGCGCGCTCAACTCCAGCGGAGAGGCCATCTGGGCAATGATGGAAAGCCGCGGTCCGTGCGGCAAGTCAAAGGTGGGCGCAAACGTAAACATGTTGCGCCGGTCGAGTCCGGACGATCCAAAATGACCGACGTGCGGGCGGATGTAATCTTCCGCCCGGCTGAGAATCGAGAAATCGCCGCCGCTGCCATCCGCCGCCGCGACGTTGCTTTGATATTTCGAATAGGTATAGGCAACCGCCAGATCCCAGTGCCGGATGCCGCGCGCCAGGCGATCTCCCGAAGTCCGAAACGTGGCATGCACGCCGACATACTTCGTGCGCCCGCTCGGGAAGTACATCACGTTCGATCCCAGGTACTGCAATTTCGTCGGATCGGCGGGGTCGATTGCGGTCGCATGAATTCCACCGAACGCGGGCTCCGGTAAGCCAAGCACGGAACACGGGAACGGACCGCAGAACGCATTTCCAGAATCGAGTCCATTGCGGGCGAAGTTAACAATGCTCGCTCCGGGAACCGCATTGATATAGCACTGCACAGCTGCCTGCGACTCGCTGCCAGCAGAGCCAGCGGGCGTACATCCAGCCTGCGTTACCGTGGCGTTAATTGCCGCCAGGGCCGCCGCGGAATCCAGATGCCGCGCATCGCCCACGTGGTTGGTGTCGATCCCGAGCGGATATTGCGTGCCGATCTCGCGCACGTAGTCCAGCGAGAACATGCTGCGCTCGCCTAGTTGGTGCTGGATCCCGGCGCTCATGTGCAACACTCGCGGGGTTCGGAAATTCGGCGCCAGCGTCCCGCCAAAGTTGGCGAGACTGTTTGCGAGCGAGTAAATATTATTCCCGCCAGTCACGGAAGACTGCGCGTCCAGATATTGCTGCTGAAGATGCTGGATCGCATCCGCGACCAGCACTGGTCCGTCCGCTCCCTGTACCGTGCCCCCGATCGGCTGTCCACAGAGCGAGCCGATACTTACTCCGTCTGTCGCGACTGAGTTTACGGCCGAACCATCCGGAAAGAGCACCGTTGACGCCGGACAAAGATTCAGGCTGCGGAAGTACTGCCCCTGCGACAATCGGCTGATGCGATCCTGATAGGCGTTCTGAAGAAGGAAGTTGTCGTAGAACAATCCGCCGCCCGCGCGAATCACGGTCCGGCCATTGCGGCCCGGATCCCATGCGACACCGGCTTGCGGAGCGAAATTCCAGTTGGGCTGACTCACACGATTGCCCAAGCCCTTTACGTCGCCAAACTGATCCAGTAGCGGCGTGCCGCCCGTGCAGATCTTGTCAGAGTTCGGAACGATATCCGTATTGATCGACGAACATGGGATCACGCCGAGATCGCTATTGGTGCGATTCGTATCGCGCGCGTAATTTACGCCTACGAAGATGTTGAGGTTTGGATAGAGCTTGAAAGTATCGGCGGCATAGAGTTCGATGCGATTATCCGTGTGGCCGCCCGTCGAACGATTGAAAGCAGAATGTTCGCTGAAATTTCCTAGCCCGTTGTAGATGGTGATGGTTCCCACTGGATAATTCAGCGGATTCTCGGCACCGCCCGACAGAGTCGGATCATTGTTGATGGCGGTAATCACATCGATGCCATTGGAACTGGTCACCGACGGTCCAACGATTCCGGGTGAATAGAAATCGCCCTGTTCGATCCGATGAATGGCACCGCCAAAACGGAACGTGTGCCGGTCGTGGAACGGCGTGCTGCCATCGTAGCGCCCGAACAAATCACGTTGAATCGTTTGCCGCGGTCCCTGCGAGTTCGGCCCCGCCTCGAAAGATCCTATCTGCAGGTGAAACGGAGCTTCGGGGATAACGAGGGAGTCCCCACCTAACGCCGGATTGAGGGAGTTGACCAGCTTCTGATACCCGAAGCGCCCGCTGTGCGCGAATCGGCCTCGGTTCCAGTCCAAACCAAACACCGCGGACGGCACATTGATCTGATTCCGCAGCTTGGCCAGGCTATCGGTCGGCCCTAATCCGTTGGCGTTGTTATAACTGTAGCGGGCAAACCACTTCGCGTTTTCCGACCAGTTGTAGTCGAGGCGAGCGGTCAGCATGTTTTCACGGAACGGCGCCTGACGCGTGCTCAGAAAGTTGGCAGGAAACCCCTGGTAGAACGGCAACACGCCGTCGTCCTTGGTGCGCTCGCCGCCGAAATATAGGAATGCTTTATCTTTGATCAACGCCCCGCCCGCTCCAAACCCATAGTGCTGGCGGCTGTATTTCGGATCACCCGAAGGAAAGCCTGCGAGTCCTATCTTGCGGTCGCGGAAGTTCCCGAACAGATTGCCATGCCAATCGTCGCCCCCAGAGCGCGTCGTCAGACGAACGGATCCCGCCGCGTTCAGCGACTGAAATACTTCCGGCAAAGTCCGGGTCACAATCAATTCGTTGACCGCTTCGGCAGGCAAGTTGGCGATTGCCCCGCCCCTGGTTTCGTCCATTGCTTCGACTTCGTCGAAGTCGTAATGGACGGTGCGCCCGTACTGACTGTTGAGGGAGAGCGCCTGGTAACCACTCTTGCCAGAATCCAGTATCGAGCCATCGACGACCTGCACGCCGGGATCTGTCCGGGCGAGGCTTACAGTAGCGCGGCCGTTGATCGGCATCGAATCGACCAGTTCCCCTGGCCGGCGACTTTCCAGCCGAACTGGCCCGGGATTGATCCCCTCCAGTTTGAAGTCGGCGACGGCAGCCGCTCCCACCTTCACGGTGATATGAGTTTCGGAAATCTGTAGGTTGCGCGCATTCACCTGCACCAGGTAGTCCCCGGGCGCCAATCCCTCTGAAACATAAGCGCCATTCTTGCCGGAACGGACCACCGTACTGGTGCCTTCCAGTTTGGAACGGAACAGGACGCGTGCCCCTTCGATCGGATTGCCGTCGACGTCCTTCACCGTGCCCTGGACGGTGCCTGCAGGGGCCTCAGTGGACGCAGGAGCCTCGGTTGCCGCGGGGGCATCCTGAGGAGTAGCAGGCGCGTCCTGCGCAGGCGAGGGCAAACTAAACAGGGCAAATGTAAGCAAGCAGAAGGAAATCGGGCGAAACAACCGCCGCCACAACACGGGCTTGGATAACAAAGCAACACTCTCCTGGGAGCAGAACGTCGAAGCCAATTCTGCGGTGCTAGGGTCTGAGCTTCAACCGCTTCAATAATGGATAGAACAGTTTACTAGATGCGGGGGCAGTGGCGGCGAGGTGTATGGGAAATATGGGAACTATGCCTTAAGCGATAGGTTTCAAAAAGAAGGGGTGGGCAGCGCTGACCCGTAAGATCCCATGCTCCTAGAACGAGTCTTTCGTGGTGTAGTATCCCGCGCGGTAGCGGGCCCGGTAGGGACCTCCGGCGGGAGGGTTGGTCAAGTCGATTTGGATGTGGCGGAAATCGGCGAACGACTCGCGCTGCGAGGGATAGTACGCGAGAAGGTATTGGGTGCGGAGTTCGTCGCTGATCTGGCGGAAGGCTTCGTCCAGCTGTTGCAGTGAGCTTGCGTAGTAATATTTGCCGCCCGTGTCTTCAGAAAACTGAATCAGGGCATGTTCGCCCCCCGTGTCGCGTCCAGCGCTGGCTTCGATCGGGACGATGATGACGCTGTAGATAATTGCTTCGGATTCCTGGGCTGCGCGCAGCGCTTGTTTGTAGTCGACCTGGCTGATCGTGTCTCCGCCATCGGTGACCGCTACGATCACCTTTCTTCCCTGCCGTTTTCCTAACGCCTCCGCGCCGAGAAACACGACGTCGAACAATGCCGTGGCCGATCCGTTGCGAAGATGATCGATGCCGGCGTCGATGCGGCCAAGGTCAGCGGTGAACGGCACCACCTGCGTGACTTCTTCACTGAACTTGTAAACCGCGAGCCCGTCTTGTGGGCGAACAATGGTGTGCGCGAATTTGTGCGCCGCGGCCTGCTCCAGAGGAAGATCTTTCTTGGTGCTCAAGCTGGTATCAATCGCGAGCACGATCGATAGCGGTATCGCGGACTCGCGGCTGAAGATTGCGATCTTCTGTTCCTTGCCGTCTTCCTTCAATAGGAAGTTTTCTTTTTGCAGGCTCGCCACCGGCCCGCCGTGGGCATCGGTGACGGTTACGAAGACGTTAACTAGTTTGACATCAACCTTGAGAGTGGTTTCCGGATCCTGCGCCAGACAGGCCAGGCTTGTGACACCGAGGATCAGGGCTACGCCAAGAAATTTCATGCGGGGACAATCATTTGGATGCAGGCTGCCCTCTGGTTGCGCCTGCGGGACGAGCGATTTCTTCGGGAAAGGGCTCACCGTCTGCCCACACAGCTCCGTCCTCGAAATATTCTTTCTTCCAGATGGGAACCGTCTTCTTCAAGGTGTCGATGATCCAGCGGCAAGCCTCAAATGCAGGCCCACGGTGTGCGGATGCTACCACGATCAGCACGCTCGTCTCACCGATTTCCAGGTGACCCAGACGATGCACGAGGGTCACTGCCCTTACGGCAAAGCGAGCCTTGGCATCCTCGCAGAGCGCCTCCATCTGCTTCAGCGCCATGGCTTCGTAGGACTCATAGTCGAGGTAGAGGGTACGACGCCCACGCGTGTTGTCGCGGACCACACCTTCGAAGACCACCGCCGCGCCATCCTGCGGGAGCTTGGTGCGATCGAGTTCCGCCTGCGTGGATATTGGTTCCCGCACAATGCGAACGCACGGTAGCACGCTGGCCGCGACCGAGCCTCCACTCACCGGCGGAAGCAATCCAACTTCGTCGCCGCTCCGTAGAACTTTTTCTGGACCGGAATACTCCTGATTTACAGACAGCGCCAGCGATGGAAGCAGCGACTCCAAACGGGGCGCCTGGCTTACATAGTGGGAGAGGACGGCTTGAAGACGGGCTCCTTCCGGGAGTTCCAGCGCATCGCTCGACCGTCCGAGCAGGTCTTTCAACATCCCGAAAAAAAGTACGCGAATCTGCATCGCAAATCACGAGGTCCCGCGGAGACGCGCCAATCCGCATCCATACGGCGTATGAAATTTTGGACGGACAGCTCCCCCGCCTAGCGTCCAGTGTAGCGCGACCAAGCGCGGGAACGCCTCGAATAACCCCGAAAATTAGGGCTGGATGAGGTTTTTGTATCCCAGTGGTCTATTACCTCCGTAATCGTGCATAAGGTCACTTTCCGTCATAGGCTTATGTCCGAAGGTCCTAACGCCCTGAGGAGGGAGTTATCTCCACCGCAGCTCAAACCGATGCTATCCGCAATGCGTCTGCGCGGGCGTTTATCCACAGCCTGAACATTCTTGTGAAGTACACGCGCCTCTATGGCGTGAAGCATAAGCGGACCGAAGGCCAGTTCCAAACCACCTGGAAAGAACTGCAGGAAGGCCTGCCCAAGACCGGAGAAACCGGATTTCTGCTGGGTGTAGCGGACAATCGATTGTTGCTGGACGGCACGCCTCTCGAAACCGGACAGGCAGAACGAAGCTTCGCGCAACTGCTCACTGCGGCCGGCCTGGCGAGTATCCATTTTTCCAGCAAAGTTACGCTCGATGACTTTACCCGCCTGGTCACAGCCTTTGCGATGGGCGGATCGAAGGCGCAGGACTTCGCCAAGCAACTCAAAGACACGCTCGGCGACAACAAGAATTCTTCCATCAAAATCAATGAAGTGAAATTTATCGCAGCTGATCCGACGACCGGAGAAATTTCCGTCGCAGCCCAGCTCGCTGCACAATCGCTCGGACCAGAATTCAAACAGTGGCTGAACGATCCGCAAAAAATGCTGCAGTTGATCGCCGCGGCCCAGGGAGCGAGTTCCGGCGGCTCGGGCGAGCCCGGCGGAGCGCCACTGGGTACGGTCCCCAATGTTCCGGTCGCGCATGGCGGCGGAGCGGGCACCGGCGGCGGCGGTGGTGCGTGGACCGGCGGAACGGTTCCTCTTCAAGAAGAGGAAGTGATTCAAGCCATCCGCATGCTCACTCACTTCGGACAAGTAGCGCAGGATCCGAACGCGGGCCCCGAACAGTTCACCGCGGAGCTGAACAAAGTTCCCGAAAGCACCAAGCTGAATCTGGCTGGGTTACTTGAAAGTTTGTCGAAGCAGGTCACAACGGTTGCCGAAGAAACCGACACGCCACTGTTGATGAAGGCGGCCGAGCACATGGCCATCCGCTTCGCACTCGATCGCTATTCGAAGGGTGAAGTAAAGGTCAACGCCGTTCACCAGATGATGGAGCACATGAGCCGTCAGATGGACACGTTGCGGCAGATCTTGCGCGTGCAGGAAGACAAGATGTCGAAGGCGGGCATCCTGGTCGACTCGCATGCCGACATTCTCGACCGTATGTTCTGGGCGGAAGTCCCGGAAGCTGGCAAGAAGAGCGTACTGCTCTCGGGCGAAGCGGCATGTGTGCCTCCGCGCAACATCCGGCAGTTTGTGGAAATGCTGCTGGAGCGCGACGACAAAGAGATTGCAGCCAAGATCCTGACTAACTACTGCAGTTGCCTGGACGCCAAGGACCTCGAGCCGCGGCGCAAGACCGCCATTGGTCTCGCGCAGATTGCCGACCTCTACGCAAGCGCTCCGGAAGAAGTGATGCCGAACGCAATTTCCATGATCGGCGAAAAGCTGGCCAAGGAAACCGACAGTGAAGTGCAAAGCCTTTTGAGCGCGGCATTCACCCGTTTCGGACAGGAAGCCTGCACTCGCAAGAAATACAAAGCGGTCGCGGAAGTTTGCCTGTCGCTGGTCGATATCGGCAAGGAACGTCCGCTGCTGGTGCAGGATCTGCGTTCCCGTGTTGGCATTGAAAACCGCCTCCCGGAAATGCTCGAAGAAGCCATCATGGCGCCTTCGGTTTCGGAAGAGCTGATCAACGTTCTGCAGCAGATTCCGAAGAGTTCCGTGGAACATCTCTCTGACCGATTCTTCCGCTCGCAGAAACGAGTAGAGTGCGACCGGATCGTGGAACTGGTCGGAGAACTGGGCCAGCCGGCGGTCGACGATCTGCGCGAGGTGCTGCGCACCGGACAACCGCGACAAGCTGCATCCTGTGTAGGCCTGCTGAGCCGTCTGAATGTCTCAACGTTGCTCGAACTGCTGCCGACACGCATGTCGGAATTCAACCGTTTCTATCAGGACGTAATCGTGCGCCAGATCGCGTACGGCGCCGCTTCCGATCGCGGCCGCACGCTCCTGGAGCTTTTGGAATTGCTCGATCCGCTCATTCTGCCCGAGGCCATCGACGAAATCGGGATGAGCCTGGATCGCACCGCGAGTTCGAGTCTGATTGCGATGGCGAGCGCGGGCGAAGCTGCTTCCCGGCCACCGTTTGTGCAGCTCAAAGCGATCGAGTCCCTGGGACGATTGCGAGATGCAGAAGCGGTTCCGGTTCTGCGCAGCATCGTGGAAGAGAAGAAGATCTGGGGCCGCACGCAGCATCGCGAGCTACGCGTCGCTGCGGCGCAGGCACTGTCGAAGATCGACCCGCGCTATGGCGCCCAGGTACTGGCAGACAGTGGCCTGGATGCCGCAGAACTGGCCATCAATCCGTTGGATCCGGCTCCTGCTTGCCCATGGGTGCGGCAGCGGCGCTATGAACGCGTCATTCTGCCACGCACATTCTCGGCGACGCTGAGCAGTTCCTGGGGAAAGTCCAATATCGTCATGCGCGAAATGAGCATGGGCGGCGGTATGGGAACGCGTAGCGACAATCTCCGCGTCGGTTCCGAAGCGAACGTCGAGATCTCCACGGGCGTAAAAAAGATTCGCGGCCAGGTCCTCCTGCGTCGCGCGCGTGTCAACGAAATCGGCTTCGAGTTCGTCAGCATGGATCTGGACAGCCGTTACCGGCTACGCCGCATCCTGGTCGAAGCGTCCGAGAAAGCGCCCGAGAATCGTTCGTCCACGTGGGACGGCGAACGCAAGACCTAGCCAAGGCTAGACCTGCAAACGTAAGTCTCTCGAAACAAAAAAGCCTCCGCTTCGAGCGGAGGCTTTTCACTGCATCGAATTCCCAACACGTAAATCTTTAGACAACCTTGACGAAAATAATCACGAGCGTGAACAGCACCAGCGACTCGATGAAGGCCAAGCCGAGAATCAGCGCCAGCTGAATGAAAGAACGTGCTGCAGGGTTGCGAGCCATCGCTTCGCAAGCCGCTGCACCCACTTTGCCCTGGCCTTGCGCAGCCAGACCAGCCGCGATTGCAATCGCGAAGCCTGCCGTAATCGCAACCCAGTTCGTACCGCCGGCCGCAGCGCCACCGGTCTGCGCGAACGCAGGCACGGCAAGGATCGAGAACATCATCATCACGAACAGCACCATCAACATCTTCTTCATTGTTTTTCTCCTAGGAAATAGCCGCCAGTTGGTGGTTGACACCGCGCCTTGGGAGGCCGGAGCCCTCACGCTGGAAGCAGGTGACAGGTCTCAGGTGTTAGGTGTCAGGAAAACCGAATGAAGCGACGCGCTTCCTGAGACCTAAGACCTGACACCTGACACCTGTTCTTTAGTGTTCGTGCGCCGTTGCTTCGCCCAGATAAACGCAGGCGAGCAGCACAAAAATGTATGTCTGAATCAGCGACACGCCGATATGCAATCCCTCGAACAGCACCGGGATACCAATCGGCAAGAGCGAGAAAAATACCAATGTCACCATTTCGCCGGCGAACATATTAGCGAACAAACGAATCGTCAATGACATGATCCGGGCGAGGTGACTGAACACTTCGATCGGGAACATCAAGACCGGCAAGAACAGCCGGACCACGATCGGCAGGTCTTTGTCCTGCGGCCCGATAAAGTGTTTCAAATATCCAATCGCGCCGTTGGTTCGGACGCCGTACAAGTTGTAATAAACCCAAGTCATCAACGCGCAACCGAGCGGCACCACGTTCACCGCCGTTGGCGATTCCAGTCCCGGGACGAGTCCAATCAAATTGCAGGAGAGGATGAACATTCCCAGCGTAATCAGATATCCGACGAACGGGTCCGCATGATGGCCGATCGTCTCGTGCGCCAGGTTGTTTACAAACCCGTAAATACCTTCCATGGTGTGCTGCAGGCTGCCCGGCTTCTCCACTGACAACCGCATCCGCACCAGGACAAAAAATGCCGTCAGCAGCAGGACGACCAGGATCTCCATCGCCACCGCATTGGAAATCGGCGCCGCAGGGTTCATCACGGGAACGCCAATCGCGTGCAGCAAAGCGAACACAGGTCCGCCGAAGATCCGATTCAGGAATTCAGTAAATACCAGTTGTTCCATACGATTAGGTAATGCAGCTTCGAGCTACAGGCTTGAACCTGATTCTTCCAGATTTCAAGACCGTCAGCGCCCAATTTTTCGCGGCTCGCAGCTCGTAGCTCGCAGCTTCTTTACTTCTTACGAAATGCAACGACCGCTTCGACTCCTGCCTCGGCCATCATGGCCGCCACCGGCAGGCAAAGCCCCCACAGGAACCCTCGGAAGGCCAAAACGGAACCCTTTAAGATAGCATACGCAGCCACTCCAACCAACCCGTAACGGACCAGGAAACGGCCGACAATCGCCCATCCCCGCTCCTTGCTCTGCTGGTTCACTACGCGGTCGCCAAGGGCCTCGACGCCGCTGATCAAGGTTCGGAAATTGACATAGGAAACGGCCGATCCAGCGGCCACACCGAGTGCGCCAACCCAACCGTAATACCAGTAGACGGGTCCCAGGAGAAGCACGCCGACCACCAGGATTGTCCGCAGCATTCGGGGGATGGCGCGTTCGTGGAAAGTATCGAAAGGCGTGCTTTCGACTGGGGCGCTTGCTTCGGAGTTGGAGAGGTTACTCATCCCGGGAGGCCGACATCGCCATACGAATCATCTGATAGAAACCCAGCACTGCGCCCGCCAGGAGGCCGGCCAGATAAAGCCACTTGGTGTGAAGCCAGTAGTCGAGAAGTTTGCCAAAAAAGAACCCTACCAGGATTGCAGCCGGGATGATGAATCCAATTTCGGAGTAGCGTGCGAGCGCCACCAGCGGATCTTTCTTCCCGGGAGGCGTGGAGGGCGCGGCCATGCGGTGATTCTAAACTAGCCGCGGGCTGCGGGCGCCGAGCTACGTGCAACCAAATTTGCCGAGACCCTGTTCCGCCGGAGAAGCGGGCAAAATCATCAACCCAACCATCACTGAGTCGGAGGTGCTGAGGGGTGGGGGTGCGCGAAGCGCGAAGGTTCTAGCTCGTGGCTCGAAGCTGCCCTACTTCATCACCTGCGCCACATGCGTCGCCTGCGGAATCCCCAGCGACCAGTTCACGCCTTGAATAAACGGCTCCGGATAGATCCCGATCATCAGGGTGGCCAGTGCAGTGACGGCGAGTGCAGCACGCATTCCATAGCTGACCTGCAGCGGCTCACTGACCGTCGATTCCCGCATGAACATCGCGTTAGCGACCTTTAAATAGTAGTAGAGGCCGAACAACGCGTAGAGCACGGCCACGCCGGCAAGCACGTAGTGCTGGCTTTCCACCAGGCTGAGGAAGATGTAGTACTTGCCGAGAAATCCCGCGGCGGGCGGAATGCCTGCCAGTGAAAGCAGGAACAGCAGCATGAGAACCGCTTCGACCGGTGCGCGCGAATAGAGGCCGGCGAGGTCGTCGATTTCATCCCCGATAATGTTGCGCTGGCGCAGCGACGTAATCACCGCAAACGCGCCCAGATTCATGAAGGTGTACACCAGGAGGTAAACGAGGATTCCCTTCATTCCGTCGAGGAACGCGGCACTGCCAGGCGCGGAAGTTCCGATCGCGACAAACGCGAGCAACATGTAGCCGACATGCGCGATCGACGAGTAGGCCAGCAGCCGCTTGGTGTTGGTCTGCGTGAGCGCGGCGAAGTTCGCGCCCGTCATGGTGGCGATGGCGACGAAGACAAACATCGGTGTGTAGACGGCGCGCAGCGGGAACAATCCGAATAGCAGGATGCGCAGCAACATTGCCCATGCCGCCGCCTTCACCGCCACGGACATGAATCCCGTGATGCTGGTGGGAGCGCCCTCGTAAGCATCCGGCGCCCACTGGTGAAAGGGGACCGCAGCAATCTTGAAGAGCAGGCCCACCATGGTCGTGATCAGCGCGATGATCAAAACAGGGTTGTGCGGATCCATCCGGGCAACGGCTCGTTGAATCAGGATCAAGTTCGTCGTGCCCGTGAGCCCGTACAGCAGCGATAGTCCATATGCGAAGATGCCGGAAGAAAACGCTCCCAGCAGCAGATATTTCAAAGCGGCTTCGTTGGATCGGCGGTCGCGGCGCAGGAATCCGACTAGCACATAAGTCGAGATTGCCATCAACTCCAATCCGATGAAGATCAGCACCACATCGATGCCGGCCGCCATGCACATCATGCCTACAACCGAGAGCAACAGCAGCGCGTAGTACTCGCCGTGATGCTCATCTTCAATTTCGAGATAGCGAACCGATATCAGAATGGCAATCGCTGCCGCGGCCAGAAATAAATACCAGAAGTAGATAGCGAAGCGATCGACCAGCAGCGAATTCAGGAATCCGATGCTGCCATTCGGCAGTACTCGCTGAATCTGACCCACGCAGACCGCGGCAAACACCACGCCCATCAAAGCGCCGGCTGCGTTCACCCATTTCCACTGGCGGGGCACGATCAGGTCAATCAGCAGGATGCCCAGCGCAAAGATGGTGAGCTCCACCATGGGCAACATCAGCCGGTATTCGTTTGGCGAGATGCCCATCAGCGATTGCTCCCTTCAGGCTTGCTCACTGATCCGATGGGCACTGACTCGACCGGAGCCGCCTGCGCGTTGACCACTCCGTTCGCATGCGCGTTGTCGTGAATCGACTGCACCAGTTGATTCACCGGCTGTTCGAGGATCTGGAAGAATGGCTTCGGATAGAGGCCGATCCAGAATGCCAGGATCAGCAGCGGAGCAAACGTCAGCAATTCGCGCGGAGTGAGGTCATGTAATTTTTCATTCTTGGGATTCGTCACCGGCCCGAAGAACACGCGCTGATAGAGCCACAATAAGTACGCCGCCGCGAGGATCACGCCGGGCGCTGCCCATGCTGCCCACTTCCAGTTTGCGGTGTACGCTCCTGCCAGGATCGTGAACTCGCCGACGAAGCCATTCAACAGCGGCAATCCCATCGACGACAGGAACATGATCATGGTGATGGTCGCGTACACCGGCATGACGTTCGAGATGCCGCCATATTCGGCGATTTCGCGGGTATGCCGCCTTTCATACAGAATGCCGACAATCAGGAAGAGCGCGCCAGTGGAGATCCCGTGATTGATCTGTTGCAGTACCGATCCGCTCAAGCCGGCCGAGTTCAATGCGAAAATTCCCAGCGTACAGAAACCCAAGTGACTCACGGACGAATACGCCACCAGTTTCTTCATGTCCTTCTGCATCAGCGAAACCAGCGCGCCGTAGATGATGCCGACGATAGAGAGGCCAATCAGCCATCCCTGCACCCGCTTATCCATCACCACGCTCGGGAAGAACGGCAGCGAGAAGCGCACGAAACCGTACGTTCCCATCTTCAGCAGGACCCCAGCCAGGATGACAGAACCAGCGGTGGGAGCTTCCACGTGCGCATCCGGCAGCCAGGTGTGGAAGGGGAACATCGGTACTTTGATGGCGAATCCCAGAAAGAACGCAATGAACAGCCAGATGGCCGTCGCAAACGAAATCTGCGGTGCGGTCTTATAGAGTTCCGGGATACTGAATGTGAATACGTTCTGCACCGCGTGGTGATGGAAGTAGAGGAACAGAATCGCCAGCAGCATCAACACCGAACCGAGCAGCGTATACAGGAAGAATTTGATCGCCGCATAAAGTTTGCGGGGACCGCCCCAGATGCCGATCAGCAGGTACATCGGGACCAGCATCGCTTCCCAGAAAACGAAGAACAAGAAGAAGTCGAGCGCCATAAAGACGCCCAGCATGCCAGTCTGCAAAACCAGAAACCAAACGTAGTATTCCTTCACGCGATTTTCAATCGCTGTCCACGAAGAGAGAATCGAAATCCATCCCAGCAACGTCGTGAGCATGATCAGCAGAAACGAGATGCCGTCGATGCCGAGGTTGTAACCCGCGCCGATCGAGGGAATCCAGTTGTTGGCAGTGCCTTCGACGAATTTGAATTGGGAAGTGGCGTCGAAACGCTGCGCCCAGAACATCGGCACGAGCGGCAGCGAAATCAGCAGGCCGCCCAGCGAGAAGATGTTGGCCACCCAGCGCACCGCCGCCTTGTTCGTGCCCGGCACAAACAGGAGCACCAGCGCTCCCAGCAGCGGCGTGAAGAGGATGATGGAGAGAATATGAGTTTGCATAATGAATCGGCTTCTAGCTACTGGCCGCTAGCTTCTGGCAATCATTCCTGAATCGTTGCCTAAAACTGGTTCCGATCGCCAGGAGCCAGTAGCTAGAAGCTAGTCGCTGCATCACTTCCATACGTAATAAAATCCCAGCCCAACCAGCCCCGCTGTCATCACCAGTGCGTACCACTGCACCAGGCCCCATTCAAATAGGCGCGCTGGATAAGACAGCATCCGCGACAGAATCGCCGGTCCATTGACCAGCAGGCCATCGATGATCCATTTGTCCCACCAACTGGACAGAGTTCCAGCGGCGCGTGTGCCCCATCCAGCGCCGTTGACGGTGCCATCGATCAAGTTGGTGTCAACCCACGCGGACGCTTCGCCCGCTCCCATTGCGCCCAGGCGGATGTTGCCGATCTTGCGGCGTCCGGTGAAGAGGTAGTCGTAGGCTTCGTCGACAAACCATTTGTTGAAGAGCGCGCGATAGAGCGGCGGTGCGGCGGCCGCGATCGGCTCGGGATAGTCTTTATCAGCGTGCGCGTAGTAGCGGTACGCCACCGATCCGCCCACAACAGCAGCCGCCACCGACAATCCCATCAGCGTCCATTCCCATCCGCGATGTTCTTCTTCTCCGGCAGGCCCGGCGGGCGCAACCGGCTCTTCGCCTGCGACTTCTGCTCCTGTCGCAAACACCGGCTCCAGGAATTTCTCGAAATGATTGGAGCCGCCAATGCTCGCAGGCCATCCCAGCCATCCCGCGCAGATCGAGCAGACGGCCAGCACTACTAACGGTCCGGTCATCGACTTGGGCGATTCGTGAACATGGTGTTCCACTTCATGGCTCATGCGAGGCTTCCCATAAAACGTCAGGAAAATCAGCCGAGCCATGTAGAACGCGGTCATCAGCGCGGTCGCAAATCCGATCAGCCACAGATACGGAAAGCCGCCGTGCGCGGAACGCCAAGCCTGCCAAAGGATTTCGTCCTTCGAGAAGAAGCCCGCCAGCGGCGGAATACCGGCAATCGCCAGCGTCGCAACCGCCATGGTCTTAAAGGTCGTCGGAATGCGCTTGTTCAGGTCACCCATATTGCGCATGTCCTGCTCGCCCGACATCGCATGGATTACCGAGCCCGCCCCGAGGAACAGGAGCGCTTTGAAGAACGCGTGCGTGAACACGTGGAAGACGCCCGCCGTAAAGGCGCCGACTCCCAACGCCAGGAACATGTATCCCAACTGTGAGACGGTTGAGTAGGCGAGGACGCGCTTGATGTCGTTTTGAACGAGTCCGATCGACGCAGCGAAGATTGCCGTGAGGGCACCGACGATGGCAACCGTCTTCATCGCGGTCGGAGCCAGCATGAAGACGGCATTTGACCGCGCCACCATATACACTCCCGCCGTCACCATGGTCGCGGCGTGGATCAGCGCGGAAACCGGCGTCGGGCCTTCCATCGCGTCCGGCAGCCAGACATAGAGGGGAATCTGCGCCGACTTTCCGCACGCTCCAACAAAGAGCAGCAGTGCGGCTGCCGTCAGGACCGGGTCGCCGAGAACGAAGTGCCCGTTGTGAATCGCGGCATTGATGTCAATGAAGCGGAACGATCCCAAATACCACAGCAGCGTAAACATGCCGAGCAGGAATCCGGCGTCGCCAATTCGGTTGACGATGAATGCCTTGTTGGCCGCGTCCGTCGCTGACTTGCGATGAAAATAGAATCCGATCAGCAGATATGAGCACAGCCCGACGCCCTCCCACCCTACGAACATCAGCGCATAGTTGTTCGCGAGGATCAGCGTGAGCATCGAAAACATGAACAGGTTCAAGTATCCGAAGAAACGGTAGTAGCCGCCTTCGTGCGCCATGTATCCGGTGGAGTAAATATGGATCAGCATGCCCACACCGGTTACGAACAGCAGCCAGATCGACGAGAGCGGATCCAGCAGGAAACCGAAATCGGTGTGGAAGGAGGCGTGAGTGCCATCCTGTTTCAGGAACGTGAAATTGGAATCACCCGTGCCCAGCCAGGTGTAGAGGATAACTTCTTTCGGCTGATGATAGTTTTCCGGATGCTCCGGGATGCCCGACCACTGCGTGTATTGCCAGACAGCTCCACAGGCAAACAAGAACGTAACGACGATCGCTCCCACGCACACCGCATTCACCGCCGTCTTCGACATCTTGCGGCCAAAAAAGAGCATCATCGCGGCCCCGAAGGCCGGGAAGAGCGGGACGAGATAGATGTGGTCTAGAAACATGTCGTTAGTCGTCAGTCTTTGGTCGTTCGCTGTTCGTCATTCGCCGTTCGCTTTAGCCCGCCAGCAGCCAGAAGCTAGGAGCCAGTAGCTGTTATTGCTCGTAGCTCGAGGCTCATAGCTCGAAGCCCGCCTACCATTTCAACAAATCAATCTCATCCACATTGATCGTCTCCTTATTGCGGAAGAAGGCGATCAGGATGCCCAGGCCAACAGCAGCTTCAGCCGCAGCATCAACGACTACAAAGATCGCGAACACCTGCCCATGCAGGCCTCCCCACATGCGGGAGAAAGCCACCAGGTTCAGGTTCACCGCGTTCAGGATCAGCTCAATCGACATCAGCACGATCACGACGTTGCGCCGCGTGAGCACGCCGATCACTCCCAGCACGAAGAGCGCAGCGGCAACGACGAGATAGTGGAGCGTGGTAATCGGAGTCATAAGTTGTGTCGTTGGTCGTCCGTCCTTCGTCGTTCGCAACACATGCTGAGATCAATCGGTTTCGCGAACGACCAACGACGAACGACCATCGACTAAATCCTTTTCTTCGCCATAATCACCGCTCCCAGAATCGCGACCAGCAATAGCAGGGACGCGATCTCGAAAGCGAACGTGTATTGCCCCATACGGCCGGCTTCTCCGTAGAGCATGATGCCGATCTGTTGGGTGTTGGCGGATTCTGCCATTTGCTGGCCACGTTCCACGAACAGGTCTTTGCCCTTCCACAACACGGACAGGAACAGCGCCAGCAGCGCCGCCGAGGCCAGCAATCCTACTGGCCACATGCGATTGAACTGGTGTTCGTGCATGGTGCGTTCGAGGCTCACCAGCATGATCACAAACAGGAACAGCACCATGATGCCGCCGACATAGACAATGATCTGCACGCCAGCTACAAACGGCGCGTAGAGCATCAGATACAGTCCGGCGACTGCCAGCAGTGCAACGATCAGCGCCAGGGCAGAATGAACGGCATTGCGGCGAGTAATGACGATGAACCCACTGACCACGGCCAGTCCCGACAGCAGGTAGAAAAAGAATGGAGTCGCGACCGGAGTCATCCGAGGATTACCCCCGCGATGGCGGTAAGAATCAACACTCCCAGCGAAATCGGCAGCAGGACTTTCCATCCCACGCGCATGAGCTGATCGAAGCGGTAGCGAGGCCAGGTCGCGCGATACCAGATGTACAGGTACATGAACACGCCCACTTTCAACACAAACCAGTACACGTTGCTCAAGCCTTCGGCCGTGTGTGTAACCAGCGCATGATTGCCGGAGCGCCCGCCGATGGCGATCGCGAGCAGCACCAGCCCGATGAGCGCGAGCACCGCGCCGAATCCACCAAGGCCAATCGTCTGTGCCTGGAAGCCGCGCTGCCGGGGCATGCGCGCCGTCCCGACGAGGGCAACTGCAGCGAGCACCAGGAAAGTCAGCCCGGCAAAGAGCGAGAAAATAAAGTCCCAGGTTGGCCCATTCAACAGGTTGGGAAATGGGCGCATCCATCCGCCGAGCCAGAGCGTAACCGCGATCGACGAAACGGCGATCATCGCCGCATACTCGGCGAGCATGAAGAGCGACCATCGTAAGCCACTGTATTCCGTGTGAAATCCAGCGGTTAGTTCGGACTCGGCTTCGGGCAAATCAAAAGGCGCGCGGTTGGTTTCCGCAATCATCGCAACCGCGAAAATTCCGAAAGCGATGAAACCAAGCGGGAAAAATTTGAACAGAAACCAGACATGCTGTTCCTGCTGCGCTTGCACGATGCCGATCATGCTGAGCGTGCCTGTGCCGTCACCTAACTTGGAAACGCCGTAGAGTCCAGTACCGTGCAGGCTGGTCATCAGGATTGCCGAGACAACTGTCAGTCCCATGGCCACTTCATAGGAAACCATTTGTGCGCTGGAGCGCAGCGCTCCCATCAATGGATAGTGTGAGTTTGAAGCCCATCCCGCCATCACCACACCCAGCACAGCGAGCGATGAAACGCCGAGCATGAACAGAATGCCAATGTTCATGTCGCTGACAGCTTGCGAGGGCCCGAACGGCACCACCGTGTACACCGTGAACGATGCCAGCAGGCCGATCACGGGGGCAATCCAGAAAACGAACTGATCGGCTTCGGCTGGAATGATGTCTTCTTTCAGAAGGAGCTTGATTGCATCGGCAATCGGTTGCAGCAATCCGTGCGGTCCGACGCGCATCGGGCCAAGCCGCACCTGGAAGTGGGCCAGCGCTTTGCGCTCGATCCAATTCATGGCGATCACGGCAACCGACACGCCCGCAAAAATGATCAGCACATAGATCAGCGCCCAAAGCTGGTTATTGGCTTGGCCGGGAGTCAGCGTGCTACCCAGATAGGACCGGAGGGAGTCGAGCATCAGCGGTCCACCTCACCCAGCACGATATCGAGTGTGCCGATGACGGCAACCACGTCGGCCACATACATGCCGCGCACCATCAGGTCGAGCGCCTGCAAATTCACGAACGATGGCGGACGCACGCGCATCCGGTAAGGCATCGTCGTTCCATCGCTGACGATGAAATATCCCAGCTCACCCTTGGGTGCTTCGATCGAGTGATAGATTTCGCCGACCGGAGGCTTGATCACTTTCGGAACCTTGGCCATAATCGGCCCGGCCGGAATCCCATTCACGGCCTGCTCGATGATCCGCAACGACTGCCGCATCTCCGCCATGCGCACCGTGTACCGGTCGTAGGTATCGCCGTTTTCGCCCACCGGAATTTCGAAATCAAACACCGAATAGTTAGCGTACGGTTGCGCCTTGCGGAGATCCCACTTCACGCCACTGGCCCGGAGTACAGGCCCGGTTACGCCGAGTGCAATCGCATCCGCAGCGGAGATCACGCCGACTTTCTTCGTGCGCTCCAGCCAGATTCGATTCGTGGTCAGCAGTTCCTCGTACTCGTTAATCTTGGGCGCGAAGAATGTCAGGAAGTCTTTGACATCTTTTTCGAAACCTTCATAGGTTTCGTACTGGCAACCGCCGATACGAAACGCATGCGTCGTCAGACGAGCGCCGCAGTATTGCTCGAATATCTTGAGGATCTCTTCCCGATCGCGGAAGGTATAGAAGAGCGGCGTCATCGCACCGATGTCGAGCGCGTGCGTGCCGAGCCAGAGCTGGTGACTGGCGATGCGATTCAGCTCCGTCAGGATCACGCGCAGGTATTGCGCGCGGGGCGGGGCTTCCACGCTCAGAAGTTTCTCGACCGCTTCGCAATATCCCAGGCCGTTCGAGACCGCGGCCACGTAGTCCATGCGGTCGACGTAGGGATTGAACATTGAATACGTGCGATTCTCAGCAATTTTTTCGACGCCGCGATGCAGGTACCCGATTACGCATTCAGTGCCCAGAACTTTTTCACCATCGAGTTTAAGGATGACCCGCAGCACTCCATGGGTCGCCGGATGCTGCGGCCCCATGTTGATGATGAGTTCGTTGGAATCGAGATACGGACGATCAGGAGTTTCAAGATCGAGGTTGGAAACAACGTTGCTGGGACCGTTTTTGTTCTCTGGGATCATTGGGCTTTCTCAATCCCCAGATTGATCTGGACCCACTCCTGGTCCTGCTGGCGAATGCCGTAATCCTTACGCAGCGGGTGCCCTTTCCAATCGTCTGGCATCAGGATGCGTTTCATGTCGGGATGGCCGTCGAACTTGATCCCGAACATGTCATAGACTTCGCGCTCCAGCCAATTCGCCGTCGGCCAGATCGAGACGACCGAAGGTATGGCCTCGCCATCGGCAATCTGTGTCTTGACCCGAATGCGCTCGTTGCGCGAAAACGAGTAAAGAATCCAGAGCAGATCAAATTGTTTCTCGCGCTTGGGATAATGGATCGCGGTGATGTCCACGCAATAATCGAACTGCTCTTCCTCGCGCAGGGACCGCAGAATTTCAGGAATCGCCGAACGATCAACCGTGAAGTAGTTCTGCCCAACAAAACTGAACGCATCAAGACTCGATCCGAATCGTCCTTTGTATTTCTCGACCAAAGGCGATGCCCAAGGCATCGGAACCGGCCCCGCGGGCTTTGGGGGAACAGCAGGCTTCGGAGGAGCAGGAGGAGCGGCGGCAGGAGGAGTCGCGGCAGCAGCAGTAGGCTCTGCAACTGGTGGTGAGACAGGCGATTTTGGTTCGTCAGCCATGCGCTTCAGTTCTCAGTTCCTGCTCTCAGGTTTCCTGACACCTGAGACCTAACACCTAAGACCCGCCGTTTAAATCCACTCCAACGCGCCCTTTTTCCAGATCCAGACGTAACCCACGATCAGGATGCCCAGGAAAACCAGCATCTCGATCAATCCGAAAGCTCCCAGAGCTTTGAACTTCACTGCCCACGGAAACAGGAACACAGTCTCCACATCGAACACCACAAACAGGATGGCGATGATGTAATAGCGCACCGTGTAACGGCCGCGCGCATTGTCCACGGGATCGACACCGCACTCGTACGGCATCAATTTCGTCTGGTGAGGTTTCTGCGTCCGAACGATCTTCCCCAGCACCAGCGTCAGCGGGATGAGCACGCCTACGACCGCGATGAACAGGAAAATGGGAACGTAGTTTTGCGGCATGAACCCTCACCTCAATGCTGCAGGACTTGTCATGCTATCGTCCCTGTCCTCCGCCTTCAAGATGCGGGATCACAGGGCCGTGTGACGAATGAACAATCAGCGAACTCGTTCCCAGATCAGGGTTTCGTCGAGCATTTCGCCGGTCGACGACTGGAATGGCGGAGGAGTCAGGCTGAGCTGGCCTCCACGTAACTGGAACTTCCTTTTCTTCGCCTCGCCGACGCTATTCGGATCGAGCGACAACTCGGCGTGATGAATCACATATCCTTCGCGGTCGTGTACCTCGTACGTGCCGGAATAGGCCTCAAAGCCGGTAACCGCTGCACGCGATTCTTCTGCGGTCGGCTGGTCTTTGGATTTCCATTTTGGCCGGTCAGGATCCATCAGTTGCACGGCCATGTGCCCCGTGGAGTCGTAGGCGATATATCCCACGACGTGTGGGCCTAGATCGGGATCGGGGGTGATGTGACCATCAGGATGACGAACTTCGATGCGCACCAGCTTCCACAATCCGACAAAATTCTTAGCAACGGTGGAAGTGGGTTCGCTTCCCGACGCTCTCATCAGCAGACAACAGCACGCCAGCACAAGTAGCAGGTTCTTCATCCATCCTCCCTGGGCGATGCCGCATGCTAAACCCGGGCGAGTGGAGGTTCAAGGACGAACAGTCTGGTTAATTTTCAGCGGTCTGTCGGGCAGCAGGAAAGACGCGCGTGCAGCGGCTGATGCCAGAGTTCCCTGCTGGTAATAACGGTCCAGGACGCCAAAGCTTCCCTTTGCCCATGCAAGAAGGTCGGCGTTCCGTGCGGCAAAACTCTCCCAGTCCGAGGGCTGAGTGCCCGCCAACAGGCGCTCGCGAATGAGGAACAAGTAAGCCCATGTGACCGTCTCGTGGTAGCGATCCGCTTTGCCCTGAGCGGTAGCAAAACGTAACAACGCGGCCGAGAATTTCTGCAGGGCATCCAGTACCGGATATCGCGTCAGATACTCATAACCGAGCCGGACGTGATCGGCATGGTGAAAAGTTTCCGGCGCGGTGGTGCCACCTTCGAAATGTGCGATCAATTCGTCGCCAGTCATTTCTTTTTCTCCCGAAGAGGCTTGGTCCCGCTTCGCCCTTTTTTGATTTCAGTCAGCCGATGGCTAGCATTCGAGTCGAGATCGAGGCCATAGAACTTCTTGAGTTCGCGGATGCGTTCGAGCGACGCCGGGCTGAAGGGCGTCTTGCCGTCGAAGGCGTGCAGCACGATGCCTTCGAGCACGTCGCCGAGCGTCATGTCGTGATATTCGGCGAATCCCTTGAGGACTTTCAGAATGCGCTTTTCCATCCGGACTCCGGTCTGGACGCGCTCAATGAGGAGCTTGGGATCGTTTGTCATGATGGTACCAATGTACCATGGTACCGAAATGACGTCAAAGCCAATTGGTCCCAACTCACCTTGCCCGCAAACTGAGACTGAGAACCGGAGCCGAGAACTTTTCCTGCCTTGTTTATAATCAATAGTTTCCGAACCAACGAAGGATTCTCATTGTCACTCGACGAAAATATCTACGAAATCCGGCGCGAGAAGCTGAAGAAGATTGAGGCTCTCGGGCAGCCGGCGTATCCGACGAAGTACAACTTCAGCCATACGGTTCCGCAGATTCTCGCGGCCTATAGCGGCGAGACGGCCGAGACGCTCGAAGCAACGCGCGTCAACGTGCGCGTGGCTGGCCGCATCATGGCGATCCGCCTGATGGGCAAGGCCGGTTTCGGACACCTCCAGCAGGACGGCCAACGCCTCCAGTTCTACGTGAAGAAAGACGCCATCGGCGATGCGGGCTTCGAACTCTGGAAGTTGCTCGACCTCGGCGACCACATCGGCGTTCGCGGATATCTATTCCGCACCCGCACGGGAGAACTCAGCATCCATGCGGAAGAACTGACGTTCCTTTCGAAGGACCTGTTGCCGTTGCCGGAGAAGTGGCACGGCCTCACCGACGTCGAACTGCGTTACCGCTCGCGCTATGTCGACCTGGTGATGAATCCGGAGGTTCGCGAAGTATTCCTGAAGCGCAGCAAATTAGTGCAGTCATTGCGAAGGCATCTCGATTCACAGGGATTCATCGAAGTCGAGACACCGATGATGCATCCAATCGCCGGCGGCGCCGTGGCGCGTCCGTTCAAGACGCATCACAACACGCTCGACATGGACCTGTTCCTGCGTATCGCGCCCGAACTGTATCTGAAGCGCCTGACCGTCGGCGGCTTTGATCGCGTCTACGAAATCAATCGCAACTTCCGCAACGAGGGACTGGGCTGGCGCTGGAATCCTGAGTTCACCATGCTTGAGGCCTACCAGGCGTACACCGATTATCTCGGCATAATGAACACGACCCAGGCCGCAATCGAGCAAGGCGTGCGCGACGTTACGGGCGGAACGAAAACCAAGTGGGGCGACCAGGAGATCGACTGGACCAACGAAAACTGGCGGCGCATGACCATGCGGGAGGCGATTGTTAAGTTCTGGCCCGAAAACGCTGGCGCAAAACCGGTGGTGAGCGATTTCGCGACCCACGACGCGGTAAACGGCCTGGTGACGCGCTTACGAGGAGCCGGGATCAAGCTGGCGTACGACTCGAACGAACCAGCAGGCAAGACGATTGCAGGAATATTTGAGGCGATTGCAGAAGAGCATCTGGTGCAGCCGACGATCATTTACGAATTTCCGACTGCCATTTCTCCTCTTTCGAAGCAGAAGCCCGACGAACCAGACTGGACGGAGCGCTGGGAAATCTTTGCCGGCAAAATGGAAATCGCCAATGGCTTCAGCGAACTCAACGATCCCGAGGACCAGCGGCAACGATTTGAAGGCCAACTAAAAGAACGCGAACGCGGTGACGACGAAGCTCACCAGATGGACGAGGATTACATCCGAGCCCTTTCGTACGGGATGCCGCCGGCAGGAGGAGTAGGCGTCGGCATCGATCGTCTGATCATGCTGATCACCGATTCCCACACCATCCGGGACGTGATTCTCTTTCCTCTCCTGCGGCCCGAAAGACAAGAAACCACCGAAGACACAGGGGAAACACAGGCGCCGCCAAAATAGTAGGCGTTCTAAAAAGTGCTACCCATCCTAAAGGAGTTGGCATTTTAGAAGAATTGTCATCCTGAGCGAAGCGAAGGACCCGCTGTTTGGCCGCGATGAACACGGCCGCAAGATTCGGATAGATCGCATGCACCTGCATGGATGAACATGAGCAAGCCCTAAGACCTAACACCTGAGACCTGCCTTTCATGCCCTTCGACCTTGACTCCGCCCTTCGCCGCAAGCTTGGCTACAAGCTGATCGATCACATCGACGCCTTCTACTCTTCCCTGCCCGACCGTCCCGTGCAGGTACCGGCGGATCAGCGCAGCTACGGCCCACGCAACGAGCCGATGCCAGAAGGGGGCGCGGATCCAACCACGGTATTCGAAGAAATTTGTCGCGCGATGGTTGATCAAGGCTTCCACGTTCCCGCCGCTAACTATTTCGGACTGATGAATCCCACGCCCACATACATGGGATTCCTGGGCGAAGCGCTGGTTGCCGGGCTCAACCCGCAACTGGCGACTCTGGCTCGCTCCCAACTCGCGTCCAAGATTGAAGTGGAAACGCTGCGCTGGATTGGCGAACGTGTAGGCTGGCCCGGCGGCTTCAACGGCACCTTCACCAGCGGCGGCAACGAAGCCAACTTCAGCGGCATGGCTCTGGCATTAGCGTGGAAATTTCCCAATGCGATCGAGGACGGAGTCGCGACCATCGGCGGTCAACCGATCGCGTATGCGTCGGCGGAATCGCACCATTCGCTCGACAAATCGGCGGGACTGTTAGGCATCGGCCGCAAGGCCTTGCGACGAGTCGCGATCAATACGCGAATGCAGATGGACCCCGCCGCACTCAATACGGCGATCGAATCCGACTTTCGCAATGGCCGCAAGCCATTCTGTGTCGTCGCGACCGCCGGTACGACCAGTTCCGGCATCATCGACGACCTGCCGGCGATTGCCGAAATCTGTCGTCGCCACCAGCTCTGGCTCCATGTGGACGGAGCGTATGGTGGGTCGCTGATCTTCTCCAACAAACATCGCCACCTGATCAACGGCATCGAACTGGCCGACTCGATCACCATCGATCCTCACAAGTGGCTGGCCGTACCTTTTGCGGCAGGAGTCATCCTGACCAGCCACCCGGAAGTTTTGGAACAGGCCTTTTCTGTGCAGGCGCCCTACATGCCGAAAGCGGCAGGCGCAGTCCTGCCGGACAACTCGAAGATCAGCACCCAGTGGACGCGCCGCATGAACGCTATGAAGTTGTGGCTGACCCTCAAAGTGCACGGCAGGCAAGCGTACGAAGAACATATCGACCGGCAAATGAATCTGGCCCGCGGCTTCGCCGATTGGGTGAGCCAGTCGGAGCACTTCGAATTGTCGGCGCCGATGATGGTGCCAATCCTCAACCTGCAGCTAAAAGGCGTTGCCAGCTCGACCGAGCGTGCGGCCTTGCACAACGCGATCGTCGAGGAAGTGACCCGCGATGGTCAGCGTTGGATCTCCGAAACAATCGTGAATGGAGAGAGCGTGATCCGCGTGATGGTGATCAGCTATTTGACGGAAGAACGTCATCTCAAGGCGCTGCAAGAAGCCTTGTTGGCTGCCGCAGCGCTGCATCGGTAAGCCTAAACCGCCCAGGGACGACAAAGCGCTACCGACCCAGAGCCCAAAAGGGCGCTACGGTAGCGCTGCCATGATCTTTCTCGAACTTCTGAGAGCATGGCTAAATGCACGCCTGACTTCAAGTAATTGTTTAGGTTCGTGCGGCAAACCAAGTCCGCGAGCTACTTAGTCTCTTCCGGGGTCTTCTTCTCGGGAACCTTCTTGGGCGTCGCCTTACCGGCCTTTTCGGTACCGAAATTTTTCGAGAGGTAGTTCAGGATCGCGGCGCGGTCGGCGTCCTGTACATCCGCTCCCAGGCCGACCATCTTGTCGAGTTCGTTCGACCATTCCGCGCGGGTGAGGTGCTTCTCCGTAATCCGGGCGGCATTGTGGCACTGCGTGCAGGTAGCCTTAATCTTGGCCTGCATAGGACCGGGTGGCAGGGTCTTGGTCTGTGCAACTGCCAAGCTAACCGAAGAGAACAAGAAAAGAGCAAAAAGAAGTTTGTGCAGCAAGCTGGACCCCAGATCCTCGCGGCTCCCGGAGCCGATTAGAGTCACCCCCACGGGTGCTGTGTACATGGTAGGGGCGAAGTGGAATCAGGGTCAAGCAGCGATGACCACCTGGCGAACCCTTGCATCGAAGGCCCTTTTCCATCCAATCAGTGCTTGGACTTGGCACGCGCCTTCGCGTCCGGCTCATGAGAGGTTGCCGGAGCCACATACGTCGGCTGGTCAGGACTGAAGCTAGCGCTGAAATAATCAATCAGGCCGTCGCGATCTTGCGGATCGACCACCGCGCCCCACTTCGCCATCTTGTCCATTTCCTTGGTCCAGGCGGCCTTGCTCAAACGCTGCTGCACGATGATACGGGCCTCATGACAACTCAAGCACGCGTCCGCGGCCTTCTCCTTCATGGGACCAGCGGGCAACTCCTCGTTCGGGGAGGACGCCGAAGCCGACACTGCCGCAATGCAGAACAGTGCAATCACAACAACGTTCGTACTAAGCCTGGACATAGACCTTCACCTGATCGTAGGCGTTATGAAGATAGCCGCTCGGATTCCAGACGGCGGCATCCGGCTGCACTCTTCCTTGACTGTCGGTAGCGCGGGAGAGGATCACGTAGTCGCCGCTATTGGAGGGCTTCCACGCGTAACTCCACAGCCGCCAAGCGTACTTGGCATGATCCTTGCCGAGTTCCGCGGGAACCCATGACGCTCCACCATCGGTCGATATTTCAACCTTGGTAATGTCGGCTTCACCGGCCCAGGCCACACCCTTGATCTCCTGTTTGCCGGGTTTGAGTTTCGCTCCGTCGCTTGGACCGGCGATCAGGGACTTCACGGTGAGGCCAGTAACGGAATGCGTGTCCTCGGGCTTCACCGCTTCGCCAGGCTTCACCGGATTATTGGGAAGCCGGTATCCGGGACTCATGAAATTCCCTTCCGCGGGCTTATCGAGTACGGTGATTTCCGTGAGCCACTTGCAGGACGCCGCACCGGCCCATCCCGGAGTCAGGGCCCGAGCGGGAAATCCATGATGACCAGTAAGAGGCGCATCGTTCATGTGAGTGGCGATGAGAGTGTCAGCATCAATCGCTTTTTCGATGGGAATGCTGCGAATGAATGGAGGCACCTTGCCCAGAACTTCGTCGAGTCCGCGAAACATGACATGCTTGCCGGTATCTTTAACGCCGGCTTTTTCCAGCAGTGTCTTCAGGCTCGGTCCGGAAAACTTGGCATTGCCAACCGCTCCCTTACTCCATTGAATTCCCGGAACCTTGGGATTCTGCAATGACCGGCCATTGCCCGCGCATTCCATGGCATTGGTCACAGAGTGGACGGGAACCTTCTGCAGGTCCGCCAATGTGAACGTCTGCGGCTTTTCCACTTCGCCGCCGATCGTCAGCTTCCATGTGCTGGCATCGATTTTTGCCGGGGCGAACATGTGGTTGCGAACATAGAAGTGTTTGACCGGGGTAATCCACTCGGTCATGAGTTCCACCGGCATCTCCAGATCGAGAAAGCGATAGGAACGGACAATCATGCCGTCTTTGCCCGGCACGGGGATGGTCGAGGCGTCCGTCGCCCACGCAAGCACCGGACTGGCTGCTCCCGCGGCAAGCGCCGCGGCGGATGCAGCTTTAAGAAAATCACGACGGGAAGTCATCAAAAAGGGCCCCCAGCGCACAAACCCTACTACATCAGTAGAGATTGAGGCAAGCTGTTTTTGCTCTTCATCACCAATTCGCTGCTCGCGTAACGTCGCGCATGCCCTGGGCAGATAGTTACAGCCAAAATAAAAAACGCCTCGAAATTAAGAGGCGTATTCCAGGAGTGGACAGGAGGAAACGGTGGAGGCGAACCACCTAATGTCTACTATATCGATAGACATTATGGCAGTCAAGAGGAAAATGGCTCAGGCGCGTGAAAAGGCCGGTTAGCGGCGGTCGATCAACCGCAGGGCTTCCAGCGTGGCATTGCCGACGATTTCCAGGCTGCGTGGGCTCAGTTTATCGAGCGTATCCTGCGGCGTGTGGTGGAAGACGTTGTCGTAGCCGTATTCCAAGTCGATCACGTCGAGGCTGGGCACGCCGCGCTTCACGAACGGCATGTGGTCATCTTCCACCGCGCCGGAGAGACCGTAAAAGTGAGACTGTGCTCCGCCACGTTCAGCAGCCGCATACATCAAATCGAGCAGCCATGGAGTGGAATTGGTGTCGCGCAGAATATTCAGATCGGCGTCCCCGATCATGTCCATGACGAGCAGCGCTTTGATTTTCTTCAGCGTGCCGTCTTTCTCCCACTGCTCGGCCAGATGACGCGTGCCGTAAAGACTATCGGTGTCCGACCACTGCCGCACCGCTTCTTCTCCATCGGTCCAGACCAGCCAGACGCTGTAGCCATCGCGCTTCTTCCCGCGCAGATGGTTCGCATACTCGATCAGAATCGCAGCCGACGAGCCGCCATCGTTCGCGCCAACGAACCCCGTATTGCGTAGAGGATAGTTGGTGTCATAGTGGCCGAGGATCACGATGATGCCATCTTTCGTCCCCGGATATTTCGCGATGATGCTTCGCACCGGGAACTTCCCTTCCACGGTCTCAGCAGTAAAAGCGTCGTCCTCGACCTGATCGCCTTTCAGATGCGATGTGATGTAGTTCTCAACCTTCTTATGGTTCTCGCTGCCCATAGGCCGCGTTCCGAAGGCGACGATGTCTTTGATGTACTGAAACGTGCGTTTGGAGTCGATCTGCGGTGCGGGGCCGGATTCCGGTGCGGCGGTATCGACGGAGGCAGCGGCCGGTTCAGGCGCTGCACTCACGGCGGGATTCGCACTTGCTTCCGGCGCCGAGGGAGATGCTTTGCTGCATGCAGCGGTGTTGAGTACCAGCAGCGCAACGCATAACCACAAGGAGGATAGGAGATCACAGGGGAAAGCGATTCGAACACGTTTCATGTTGTATTTCCGAAATAACGGCATTGCTTTTCCCTGCCCTCTGTAAGCTCTGTTCTTAAGATTTCTTCTCTTGCCGCTTCTTGCGCTGCGCAGGATGCACAAGCCACGCGATGCCGATGCTGAGGATGTAAAGCGCCACCATAGGCGCCGCGAAAATGCACATGTTCAGGATGTCGGTGGTGGGCGTGAGGATGGCGGCAACGACAAAAAGTGCGAGGATCGCATAGCGCAGGTTGCGCCACATCCACCCTGCAGTCACGATTCCCATGAGCGACAGGAAGAACACGAGAATCGGCATTTCAAAAATCACGCCGAGTCCGATGATCACCGCCAGAAACAGCGAACTGTATTCGCCCAGCGTGATCATGGGCTGAAATTCTTTCCCGTAACCGATCAGAAACACGAGCGCCTGGGGAAGAACGATCCTGTACCCAAAGTATCCGCCGGCGAGGAACAGCGCGACCGTTGAAAGCATGAACGGCAGCACGTAACGTTTTTCATTCCTGTAAAGCCCGGGGGAAATGAACAGCCACACCTGGTACAGCACAAACGGCGACGCCACGAACAGCCCAGCCATCAGGCCGACCTTCATATACAGGTTGAAGGGCTCGGTTGGATTCAGGTAGACGAGTTTTGCGTCGATCCCGTTTTTGTGAAGAGCCTCCAGCACGGGACGCTGCATGACGTCATAAATGCGCTGGGCATAATTCCAGCACAACAGAAAACCTCCCGCCATGGCGACAATCGAGTAAATGATTCTCCGCCGCAATTCCTCAAGATGTTCGAGGAAACCCATGGTGGGCATGTCGTCTTTCACGGGATCGTCTGCGGAGGACGCAGTGGCCTCAGGCATCGGGCGCTACCTTGGGCATGGTTGGAGGCTCCGGGTCGGAACCAGATTCATGCGTTCCAGTTTCCGCGGCCTGTGCCTCCTCAGCAGCCTTGAGCCGCTCCGGCGGCGGGGGATTGAAAATCCGGTTCGCCAGGGAATTGAGCGGGGCATGCAGCGGCGGCAGGATCTGCGTCTGCACGCCGGCATCGATCGAATTGATCTCGGATTCGATCTGAGCTTTGAACTCATTGGAGGCGCGTTTGAATTCGTTCATAAAGCGCCCGATCTGGCGTCCAACTTCCGGCAGCTTCTTCGGCCCGAAAATCAGGAGTGCCAGAATGAACAGGAACACCATCTCTGAAAAGCCCAGATTCATGCAGTCATCATAAATGCCTCGGAAGGGCGACGGCAACGAGAGCCACAACAAATGGCGATCGCAGGCATTCGCCCTCAAAAACCCAGGTTTCTCAGCCTACTATTTCTGATTCCTATCGCGCGCCGAACGTGTACCCCAGTGAAAGACCATAGCGGACTGCCCGTCCGGAACTGAACTCCTGGTTGTCGTTGACCAGGTAGAGATGCGCCTCCGGGCGCACAAAGAAGTTTCGGGTTGGATACACCTTCAGCCCAACTCCAAAGTGCCCCATGAAATGGTTGACGGTTACGAAGTTCTTGCACGTATTGAAATCGCAAACCTGAGTGGGTTGGTAGAAACGCGTCGCCTCGGAACCGAGTCCCGCGAGCAATTCCATGTATGTACGATCCGTCAGCTTAGGCGCATAAATCGCGTTGAAGTCGTAAAACATCGGACGATCAGGCTGAATTCCCTGCCAATCCCCGCGTGTCGCCTTCCACGCAAACTCGCCCTGAATACCAAGGTTCTTGTAAAACAATACGTCCGCGCTGAAGCTCGGATAGGCGCCTCCGGTAAGGGACTGCGGCGTGTGATTGCCATTGGCTTCGTTGGCAGACGGCGCCGTCATCGTGTTCATTCCGAAGGCAACGTCAATCTGCTGTTGCGCGGACGTGAAAGTGCAAACCACTGCGAGGAAAGCGCAAGAGAGTACAAGCGAGCGCAACGACAGGCTTTTCTGGTGCACACACACCTCCGCAAGAACGGTCTTGCTTTGAAGTTGGATGCCGGCGGGGTACAGACTGGTGGCCAAGTCGAATGACTCGAGGGTAACCGGAGAGCGATCGTGGCAAGGAACTAGGCTTCGTCTCAACAGCGGATGCTAGTAAGCCAGCAGAATCCGCAAGTCACGGAGATTGTTGCCGGTCGCGCCAGTCACGATGGCATCGCCCAGGCCTTCAAAAAGGGGATAGGCGTCGAAGGCGGCGAGAGCTTTCCTGATGCTCTCCTGATTTGCGGCCCGATCCAGAGTTGAGCCGTCGACCACAGCGCCCGCTGCAGGACTATTGCCGTCGATGCCATCGGTGCCAGCGCTCAAGACCGTGATGTCCTCTCCTGCAATCTTGTCTGCGCAGGCTAGCGCGAATTGCTGATTGCGGCCGCCCGTGCCGCCGTTACGCACGTTGACGGTGACTTCACCGCCGGAAATGAGGCAAACCTTCGAGACCGACTTGCGCAGGTCGCGGACTCTCTGCAGCAAATATTCCGCCACTCGCTCGTAGTCCCAATCATCGCAGGAATTATCGACCTCCACCGCAAAGCCCGCCTGCGCCGCGGCCTTACTGGCTTCCTCCACTGCGACCTGGTTCGAAAGTACGGTCCACCACCGGGCTCGCACGAAGGCTGGATCGTCTGATTTTGGCGTTTCCTCGATCACGTGCTGGCGGAACAGGTCAGCGACCGATTTGGGGAACTGGTCGATCAGCCCATACTTCTCGACAATCCGTTCGCAATCGGCAATCGAGGTCGAGTCTGGCATGGTCGGACCGGAAGCGAGCGCGTCGGGAGTCGCGTCGGGCACGTCTGACACGAGGATCGAAACTTGCTGCGCCGGATAGGCCACCTGCGCGAGCCTCCCTCCTTTCACCGCCGACAGATGCTTGCGGACGGCATTGATCTCCGCGATCGGCGCTCCGCACAGAACCAGCGCGCGATAAGTCGCCACCAGATCGGGCAGCGATATTTCGTCGTCCATGGGCTTTTCGACGATGGATGATCCGCCGCCCGAAATCATGAAGATCACGAGCGCTGCCGAATTCAGAGAGTTCAACGACTTCAGAATCGCATCGGCTGCACGAATCGACTCGGCAGTCGGCGTGGGATGGCCCCCTTGAAAATAACGGAAGCCGCGCACTTGGCTGGACGGCTCGACCGACGAAGCGACAATGCCCTCAAACCGGCTACCGGCCTGCGCTTCGAGCCCCGCCACCATCGTATGAGCGGCTTTGCCGATCGACACGACGAACACTCGGGAAAAAGAATCGAGATCGTGCAGATCGTCGCCAATGCGCAGCACTCCGCGCTCGCAACTCACCTGGCGGGCAAACGCGCTCTCAATCGCCGCATTCTGCAGCGCGGACGAAAAAATCCCACGTGCAACTTCGCGCATGTGACGGAACTGTTGCTGTCGTTCGGGCATGATCTCCGTCATGCGGGAGATTATAGGGTAGAGCCGCCGTCGCGACGGCTATCGGACGGGCCTGACCTCGGCGCTACGGACGAATCGTCACCATTTCGCTGACCCACTTTTCGATGGTCTCGCGCATTTCTTTGAGACGTCCTTCAAAAAAATGGTCGCCTGCCTCGATGCGCACGAGCTTCTTTGGTTCCGCAAACGTATCCACGAGCGCTTCGAGTTTTCCCGCAGGACCAAACTGATCCCGCGATCCGCTGACAAAGAGTTTCGGCTTGGCGCACGAGCGCAGGAATTCAAAGTCATACACTCGATCGTCCACCGGCGTTGCAGGCAGGCCTAATCCAATCAGTGAAGTCACACGCGGGTCCGGACAAGCAGCCCGCAGGCCAACTGCCGCTCCGAATGAGAAACCGGCAAACACGACCGGCAGCGAGTATTCCCTTTCGATCCAGTCGAGGGCAGTGCGAACATCATCCAATTCGCCCACCCCATGGGCGTACTCGCCTTCGCTGAGCCCGGTGCCGCGGAAATTGAAACGCAGAACGGGAAATCCAAAGTGATGCAGCGCCTTCATCGTGTGAAAGACGACTTTGTTGTGCAGCGTCCCACCGTAGACGGGATGAGGATGACAAACCACCGCAGCGTGAGTTCCATTCGCCGATCCCACGTTCAACAGCGCTTCGAGTCGCCCGGCAGGGCCTTCGAGAAAGAGCGAGCGGATGCTGTTGGGCTCGGGGTGCATGTCGCTGGTCGTTTGTCGTTAGTCGTTCGTCGCTAGTATTGCAGACTCTCCCCACGAACTGCCAATGACTAGCGATGAACCGCCGCCCACTGCTACGCTCTTTGCATGGACTTGTTCGCACTCACCCGCCGCCTCGTGGATATCGAATCGACGACTCCCCATGAAGAGGCGGTCGGATCATTTCTATTCGAAGAACTCGGCCGCCGCGGATTCGAAGCCAGCAAGATGCCGGTCGACGGCGCACGCGTCAACGTGCTCGCCACCTCACCCGGACATCCACGCCCGGACATCGTCTTCTCGACGCACATGGATACGGTTCCACCGTTCATCGCATCGTCCGAAGACGACCACCGTATTTGCGGACGCGGCTCGTGCGATGCCAAGGGCATCATCGCCGCCCAGATTCTGGCCGCCGAGAAATTACGCACAGAAAAAATTTACGTAGGCCTGCTGTTCCTGGTTGGTGAAGAGCGCGACTCGATTGGAGCAAAACTCGCCAACCAGTCTCCCATCGGATCGCGCTTCATGATCAACGGAGAGCCCACTGAAAATCGTCTCGCCATCGCCACCAAAGGCGCACTGCATGTGGAACTCACCGCCCGCGGAAAGATGGCGCACTCCGCGTATCCCGAACTGGGTGAATCCGCGATCGACAAGCTGGTCGAAGCATTGCATCGCCTGCAAGCCATGAAACTGCCGGAGACTCCGGACGTCGGTCCCAGCACAAGGAACGTAGGATCGATCCAGGGAGGCCGCGCCCCCAATGTAATTTCCGATAGCGCCAAAGCGGATTTGTTTTATCGACTGGTCGGACCCGCGGCGGACCTGCGCCGCCAGATTCAGGAAGCCGTCGGCAGCCTGGTCGAAGTCCATTTCACCCGCGAAACCCCCTTCATGCGCTTGCGGAAACTGGAAGGCCTCCCCACCATGGTTGCCGCCTTCACCACCGATATCCCATCATTGCCAAACTGGGGAGAGCCGCTGCTGCTTGGGCCAGGATCGATTCACGTCGCCCATACCGAAGGCGAATTCATCGACAAAAAGCAGTTGCAGCAAGCCGTCGAGCTATATGCAGCCATGGCCCGGCACTTGCTGAAGTGAGCATTTAGACTGATGCGATGACCACGACCTCCCTCAACACTCTTTCCCGCGCCGCCTCTTCTTACCTGCGTTCCGCCATGCATCAGCCCATCCGGTGGCACGAGTGGGGTGAAGAGGCATTTGCGGCGGCGAAGCGGGACAACAAACCGATCCTGCTGGATATTGGCGCGGTCTGGTGTCACTGGTGTCATGTGATGGATCGCGAGTCCTATGACGATCCCGAAGTCGCGAAGATCGTGAACGAGAACTACATCGCAGTAAAAGTAGATCGCGACGAGCGTCCCGACATTGATGCGCGCTACCAGATCGCAGTGAGTTCGCTGACGGGACAAGGCGGCTGGCCGCTCACCGGATTTCTCACGCCTGACGGCAAGCCTTTTTACGGTGGCACCTACTTCCCTCCTCAAGATCAATACGGGCGTCCCAGTTTTAAGCGGGTGCTGCTATCGATTGCGCAGGCCTATCGAGAAAAGAACGGCGAGGTCGTGGAGCAGGCCAACATGGTCACGAACGCGATCTCCCAGTCGGAATCGTTCCCCGGCCGAAGCGGCGAGGTCTCTCCCAAGATCATTGACGCGATCGTCGAATCCGCCGTCAAGATGTTCGACGAACGCAATGGCGGATTCGGCAACGCGCCCAAGTTTTCGCATCCCTCGGCTCTTGATTTGCTGATTGGATACCAGGCTCGCACGGACAGCGAAGCGCTGCGCGATGTCATCGTCATCACGCTGGAAAAGATGGCGCGCGGCGGAGTCTATGACCAGTTGGCCGGAGGATTCCACCGCTACTCCGTCGATGAGCGATGGATTGTCCCGCACTTCGAGAAGATGTGTTACGACAACTCGGAGCTACTCAAGAACTATGTCCATGCCTGGCAGTTAACTGGCAATGCTTTCTTTGCCGATGTCGCGCGCGACATCATTCGTTGGATGGATGAATGGCTGAGCGATCGCGAGCGCGGAGGCTTCTACGCTTCGCAGGATGCTGACTACTCCATGGAAGATGACGGTGATTACTTCACGTGGACACAAGACGAAGCAAAAGCCGCACTGACTTCGGATGAAATGAGAGTAGCGGAACTCCATTTCGACATTGGCGAGATCGGCGAGATGCATCACGATCCCGCGAAGAATGTGCTCTACATCCGTGCGAACGTGGAGGAAATCGCGCGCCGGCTTGTCGTCGGTGAAGATCGCGTTCGCGGACTGCTGGCGTCCGCCAAAAAGAAGATGTATGCGGCTCGCCTTACTCGGCCCACGCCTTACATCGACAAGACGATTTATGCGGGATGGAATGCAATGTGCATTTCGGCATACCTGGAAGCGGCGCGCGTGCTCGAGATCCCGGATGCCATGCACTTTGCGTTGCGCTCGCTGGACCGGTTGCTGAGTGAGGGATGGAGTGGCAAAGCCACGGCACCTGCAACGGCAGCGGGCGTGGGCGCCCGCTCTACACGTTCGACCACACTCAAGCATGTGATCGCTTACTCCGATCCGAAGGCGGAGCACCGGGATACAGTCGGCGTCCTCGATGACTACGCGTTCACGGTGATCGCTTGTCTCGACGCCTATGAAGCGACTGCCGACTTGAGCTACTTCAAATTTGCGCGATCGATTGCCGACGCAATGATCACGGGCTTTTACGATTCTCAAGCGGGAGGTTTTTTTGACACGACTCCCGCGGAATCAAGCGCATCCGCCGAATCGAACGCGCCGCTTGGCATTCTGGGCGCGAAGCGCAAGCCATTTCAGGACTCGCCCACGCCTGCAGGCAATCCGGTCGCCGCGATTGCCTTGCTTCGTCTGCACGGTTACACCAACGAAGCTTCGTATCGCGAACAAGCGGAGCGTACGCTCTCAGTCTTTGCCGGCGGCGCAGAAAAATACGGGATGTTCGCCGCGACCTACGCTCTGGCCGTCGCGCAGAGTACGCAGCCCCACACGCAAGTCGTCATCGTCGGACAGGACGAAGCTGCGAATCAACTTCTTCGGACCGCACTCGGTTCCGTCTCATTCGGCAAAGCTGTGCTGCATCTTTCTGCAACCGGAACCGTCCCGCAAAACTTGCCCCCGGCATTGGCGGAGTCGATTCCGAATCTGCCGGCTTTGCGCGAAGGACGGTCGTTCGCCGTCGTCTGCTCGGGATTCAGTTGCCAGGCGCCGGTATTCGACGCCGCTGGACTCGCAAGTCAACTGATTGGAATGGCTGTTCAAGGCTCGTAACTCACGTCCTAACGAGCCAGATGTTACATTGCGTGGACCGCAACTCGTGTGTTAGCTTCGACTTGCAGAGGTTCACTTGCGACACACGGTTCCCGCGGGGATGGACCGCAAGGAAGCGGAAGCTTACCAGCGGCTGGATCCAGCGCGACTCCCCAAGCATATCGCCATCATCATGGACGGAAACGGACGCTGGGCGCGCCGGCGTCATATGCCGCGCGTGGCCGGACACCGTGCCGGAGTCGCAGCCGTGCGTTCCACCGTCGAGACCGCGGCCCGGATCGGTATTCCCGCGTTGACGCTCTATGCTTTTTCTGAAGAGAACTGGAAGAAGCGTCCCCGGACCGAAGTGGACTTCCTCATGAAACTGCTCTGCCGCTTCCTGAAGGCGGAGATCAAGACTCTCAACGCAAATAACATCCGCCTGGAATACATCGGCCGCAAGCATGAATTGCCGGAGTCGGTGCAAGAAGAAATGGAGTACGCCCGCGAGGCCACCAGCCGGAATGGCGGCATGGTGCTGACGTTGGCGTTGAACTATTCCGCCCGCAGCGAAATCGTCGACGCCTTTCGCTCGATGGCCGAAGCAGCCGCGCGCAATGGCGGCCTCGAGCACCTCAAAGTCGATGAGCAATTGGTCAGCGAGCATCTTTATACGCGCGGCTTGCCAGATCCTGACCTGGTCGTGCGCACGAGCGGCGAGATGCGGCTCAGCAACTTCCTGCTCTGGCAACTTGCCTATTCGGAAATTTACGTGACACAAACCCTGTGGCCGGATTTCCGCGGCGTCCAACTTCTGGAAGGCATCGAAGAATTCCAGAAACGCGAACGGCGCTACGGCGGGCTCGGCAAAGACAAAGAACACGCTCCCGTCCACCCGCACACTGAGGCGAAGCGTTGATCAAGCGCATTGCGACCGCTGTCGTCCTCATACCTCTCGTTCTTCTCCTCGTACTCAAAGCGCCTCTGTACGTGATGGCGATTGTGTCGGGCGGCATCGCGCTCATGGCGATTGCGGAATTGCTCAAGCTCACCACCCATTACGCAGTGCAACCGCTCTGGCGGCCAACTTACGCGTATGTCTCGCTGTTTTTCCTTTTCGTAATCGTAGCCGCAGCCAATCGCGTGCCCCTGGTTGAAACCACATCCATGATTTATGGGCTGGCATTGGCAGCGGCTCTCGCACCGTTCGTGTTCCTCACAATTGCGATGGGCCGCACGCAACTCGTCACGGGATATCCCGCGGCCGCAGCGTCATCGTTTGCATTCGCCTACATTGCGATTCCGATGGCGCTACTGGTGCAGATCCGGCAACAACCCGCGGGCGCGATCCTGGTGATCTTCACACTGCTGGTCGTCTGGTCAGGAGACATCTTCGCCTACTTCGTCGGCAAGGCAATTGGCCGCCATAAAATGTCTCCGGAGATTAGTCCAAACAAGACCTGGGAAGGCGCAGTGGCGTCCGTAGTTGCCAGCGTCGTGATTGGGACGTTGTGGTTTCAGAACGGCGCAGCGATCAGCACATGGTTCCTGCAACACGGCCTGATCGAGCGCCGCGACGGCATGTTCGGATTGCAGCAGCCGTCATTGCTTGTGATTGTCGTGCTCTCCGCAATTGTGAACATCGCGGCGCAACTGGGAGATCTAGTCGAGTCGCTGATTAAGCGCGGCGCGGGAGTGAAAGATTCAGGATCAATCCTTCCAGGCCACGGCGGCATGCTCGATCGCGTCGACGCGATGCTGTTCGCGGTGCCAGTCGTGTGGGCTTGGAGCGCCTGGCGTCTGATGCAGTGAGCGCATAGCGAAAGCAACTGTGGGGGGAACAACAAATAACAAGCCGGAGTCTAGGGTTCGAGCGGCGTTCTGAACATGTCAGTAACGAAATACATCCGGATCAGCGCCCTTCGATTCGCTTTCATACTGGCCGTTGCCTTAACCCTTGGCTGGCTATTCTTGTTTTTGGACTCGTTGCACAAACGCCAGAGGGCAGAACACTTCATCTCCGACTTGAAATCATTTCCTTTCGCGACCGCTAGCTTTGGAGACGTGCGCTCTCTGATGGATCGCAACGGCGGCACTTCGCTGCAGCAGTTTCCCAATTGGCGACTTCCTCATATTGGTCTTCCCCACGGTCCTACGCCCACGCTCGTTCCCGAAGGTGGCGGGCCAACTTGCACCGTTCAAGATTGCATTTTTGAAATTCGGATAAACCCGCGACCATTAGGGCTTGCACCGAGCTCCCGTGCGGCGATCTTCTTGCGCTCGGTTCTTGCCCATGTGGGCATTCGTCCCTGGGGAGTCTTCGCAACTTTTGAAATAAAGAGGGGCCGGCTTGAGCGAAGTCGCACTGAAATTGGTCAAGCGAGTATCAGCGAAATGTCAAATGCGGACGGGTTTCTTGACACGCGGTTGTACACCGTCGAGTGCGTGTTGGATCACCCGGCCAATCTCGATTCTCGCGATTACGTGGTTGGGCCCCAAGCGAGTAACTTGAACGTCGAGAACTTCCTCATGTCCCGGTTGGTCCGGCCATCTTCTGAGTCGACCCAAAAAGCATTCGACGTGCACCTCGGCTGCTTTACGACCGTCGCCCGCAGCTGCAATGGATTCCAGGAACTGGCGCCCTCGGCTTGGGCCGATTACCAAAAACAATAGGCGAGTTCACTCATCAGTACGCAACGCGAATTTATGAAATTACGGTTGACGCTTTGGGTTCTATCTTCCCTCGAAGCTGACATTCAAGATCGTCCCATCTACTCCCACCAACCATCCCGCTTCCGGATTCGCGAATCCGACTGCCCAGTACCCCGTCACGCCTGTGAGTGAGAACCACGTAGTCCCTTCATCCGGAGTCCAAGCCGCTCCCCCGTCATTCGCCGTGATCACGACTGCGTGCTCACCCTCGTGGTGACGTCCACCATGTCCCTGGTGTCCGTGGTTGTCCGCCGGACTCACGTACGCCAGTCCGAAGATGGCTCCCGTCACCGGAGTCGGATTCGTCAGCGTCCAGGTTTGTCCGCCGTCGTTGGACGTTGCGGTCGACGCGTTGTTGGGATCGCCCGGGTCCAGATCGCCACCGCCGACAATGCCGTGCCACGCGTCACGGAAGGCTACGCTGAAGCCGCCCGCGCTCGGCGAACTCACCAGTGGAGTGTCATACGCGTTCCAGGTATCCCCGCCGTCGCGCGTCGCCAGAATTCTGGCCACAGTCGCGCCGCCGGTCGTGATCCAGGCATTTCTCTTGCCCTGCGTCGCGACACAAGTGCCGCTCGATGCAAATGAAAATTCACCCGCCAATGCGGGCGGCATGTTGCCGCTGATGTCCAGCCAGTTCGTGCCATCGGTGGTGCGGAGATCGGGAAACACGCCATCCACGGAGTCGCTGTGCGAGATGGCACGATTCGACGACCAGAACGCAAAACAATCGTAAAACGCGCCCGGATTCTGATTCTGGAATTGCATCGTCCAGTTCGCGCCGCCATCAGTCGTCTTATAGATGCGGAAGTCAGTTGGGTTATCGCCGATCGATTGCAGATACGCAACCTTGTCGCTGACGCCCTGCACATCGCGGAATTGCAGCGCCTCGGCCCCCGGCACCACGCCTGCTTTCCAGTGCCGCCCGCCATCGGTAGTCAACACGAACGTGCCGCCGCGCCCGGAAGCCCACACGATGCGCGAATTTACTGGGCTCACGGCGATCAGGCCTTGCGTGGTGCCGCTGTTTTGTGGCGTGAGACGAGGCTGATGAACTCTGTGCGAGTCTTGTCCAAAGCTGAGGGTTGCAAGAATAAAGACGGAAACCAGGATCGCAGCGAACGAGCGTTTCGACATGACATCTCTCCCGGGGGAAATTTTCACGCGTGGACGGGGAGTATAGGACCGCTCGAGGAGCGTGTCAAATGTGGCGCGGGGCAGGGAGTCTCACTGTCCCTCGTGTGGGCGCACGTGAAGCCGTGAGGCACGAGCCAGAAGCAACAAGGTTGTTCGAAGCCCGCAGCTCGAAGCTCGCAGCCTCGCTCTCTCCAATCTGCCCTCGAACTATGACCGCCTACTCCACGTCACTCAATGCCGCGTTCAATCCCGCGATATCCGCACCCAGATCCTTGCCGTCCGTGCCTTTATTCTTGTACGGACTGCTCGACTGGAGCGTGTAGTCCCCATCGCCACCACTGTCATATTGCACGAACTTGACAGCATCCACGGTCGCGGGAAAGAGATTGCCGCTGGGCCAGTCCGACGGTGGAAACGCATCCGGCGTTCCAATCAGCGCGTTGTTCTTGAACGTGGACGTCTTGAAACACTTCTGGATTTTCATTTCCGGTGTGCCGTGATACGCGCAACTCTCCCAGCCTCCTCCGGAACTCCACACCGGATACTGACCCGTAGCCACCAGATTGTTGGTAAAGACCAAGCCGAACATATCGGGATCCTTGATGCTGTTTCCGATCATCAACAGATGCGCTCCGGCATCGGGAAACGCCGTGACATGGTTGATCGTGATGGTATTGACCGGATTCCGCGGCCACCCATTCGCGATGATGAACACGTTGCCCTGGCCAAAGTAGTTCTTGCTGATGTCGTCGATCACGACGTCGTGAATACTCCACCGTTGTCCGGCCAGCGCGGGCGCTCCATTCCCCCCGTTGCCCGATATCGAAGTCTCCAGTTGTATTCCGCTGCCGGAATGGGAAATTCGGGTATAGCGGATGGTCACATCCGTTACCTGGCACTTTGGACAAACGTTGCCATGACGCGTGTGTTGGTTCTTCGGACTCAGCAGCAGCGCGTATCCCGCCTGCGTAAAGCCTCCCCAGTTGTTCTCCATCAGGTTCGCTTCCACTAGCACGCGCGTCGCGTTCTTGAGTTCCAGATGATTCTTGGTGGCGAACGACTTCCCGTTCAGGCCCTTCACTTGTCCCGGGGTGCCGGGCATCCATTGCCACGGTTTAAAGAAATGATTCCGCGTAATTTCGATGTCCGCCGGGGTTAAGGTCGCCGACCCGCCGCCGAACATCACCGCCTCGCCCGAGGCTTCCAGGAAATTGTGGGAAATCTTGAACGGCCCGTCCTGATGATCGCCGGTACCTCCGCCGATGGCATGCGCGTCGGTGCACATTCCGTATTCGTTGCAATGGAAATCGCTGAAATAAGAGTCCACCACCGCGGCCTGCGACATCCCGCGCAGCGAAACTCCTAACCTGGTCTCGTCGCGAACCGTGCCGTGGAACCAGCAGCGGTCGATCACGATGTGATCCGCGACGCCCTTCGGCTCAACTGTGAGCAACACCGGCGCGTCGTGTACACCCGCACTGCGCGTCACTTCTAGTCCGATCAACCGGTAGTGATTCGCGCCCTTTTGCAATATGAAGGGGCCATCCACAGGATTCGGATTTTCCACCCGCGCCATAACATTTTGCGGATTGCCGCACGCATACGCGGGACGCCCGACGAGTGTCGCGATCCCTGCATAGCACGGGTTCACCCTCTCTCCTTCAGAAGGCAAACTGTCTGCCGCATCGGTGCGGATAACGATCCAATGATTGTCGTCGCAGCTCTTGGTGGGGAGATCGAAGAGACCGGTAAATACCGCCCCGGCCTGGAGTTCAATCGTGTCGCCGCAGTGGGCGTTGTTCAAGGCCGTTTGCAGGTTGTCTCCGGCGCGAACCGTAACATGACTTCCCGGGGCCGGCGTTTTGGCCAGCGTACTGACAACGGTCGCTCGCGGCAGTTCAGCGGGTCCATCAAACACTCCTGAGGCCTGCGCTGAAGGGACTGAAAGCGCCACACCAGCAATGGCAAACACGAATCGGGCAAGATAGGATTGCATGTCGATACTCCTTGTCATGATTTGCTGCTTCGGAAAGTGATCTCAGGCGTTGGCCATGAGGAGTTGTCGCGATAGTAAGGAAGCCCGGACCCGCACAGCAAAATTAGTCGGGCACAAAATGCCCATTGTGAGGCGAACACCCTAGAGTGAGTCGGGCACTTCCAACCGACGCTGCGGATTTGCTCTTGCTCGGTTGTCAAACGATCGTGGGTTGAAACAAATTGTGATCGAAACGAGAAGGAGATCGAGACAGAAACCAGTTGCACCAGTGATGTGACGGTCCCTGGGTGCCCGCCCCACAACTGCCAATCCCCCTAGCGCCGTCGCACGTCAAATTCCCGTAGAATTAAAGCGCACAGAATTTTCAAAATGAAACGCATTGCCATTCTAGGTTCCACCGGATCCATCGGTCGCAGCACGCTGAGTGTGGTCGAGAGTTATCCCGACCGCTTTCAGGTCGCGACGCTGGCTGCAGGCAGCAATCTCGATGCCGCACTCGATCAGGCTCGTCGGTGGAAACCAAAAGTCCTTTCGCTAGCCAGCGAACAAAGTGCTGACGCAGTGCGCACCAAACTGCGTGCGGAGGGCTTGACTGAGATTGAGGTCGTCCACGGTTCAGCCGGGACGGTGCAAGTGGCGACTCATCCGGATGCCGACTTCGTAGTCAGCGCAATCGTTGGCGTGTCCGGACTGGAAGCAACTTACGAAGCCGTCCGGTCTGGCAAGACGGTTGGACTCGCCAACAAAGAGTGCCTGGTCGTAGCCGGAGAACTAATCGTCGCCGAAGCCCGCAAGCAGGGGAAACCGTTACTTCCGATTGATAGCGAGCATAACGCCGTCCATCAGTGTCTGCGCGGCGGGCGCATGGAAGAGGTCGAGCGAATCTGGCTGACGGCTTCAGGCGGCCCGTTCCTGCACACTCCCAAATCGGCGTTCTCCTCCATTACTGTCGAGCAGGCGCTGAATCATCCCACCTGGAAGATGGGAAAAAGGATCACCATCGACTCCGCAACGTTGATGAATAAGGGGTTCGAGGTGATCGAGGCTTGCCGCCTGTTCGACGTGCCTCCCGGTCAGGTGCAAGTCCTTGTGCATCCACAGTCTACGATCCATTCCATGGTCGAATTCGTCGATGGCAGCCTGCTTGCACAAGTCTCTGTGACCGACATGCGCCTGCCCATTTTGTATGCCTTGACCTACCCGGAGCGTATCCCATCGGACCTGCGCTTCCCGGTCATGGACCTGCGGCATCTCGATTTCTGCCCCCCGGATGTGGCTAAATTCCCTTGTCTACGTTTGGCTTACGAAGCAGCGGAGGCGGGCGGGGCGAAAACCATCGCCCTGAACGCGGCCGATGAAGTCGCAGTAGCGGCGTTCTTGGATGAGCGAATCGGGTTTGAAGACATTCCCCGGATCATCGAGGACGTGATGTCTGCAACTCCGGCGGGGCGGTTGGAATCTATCCCTAGAGTGCTTGCTTTGGATATCGAAGCCCGCGAGGCGGCGCAGGAAATGGTCAGGCAGCGAAGCCGTTCGGACTCGCCCGTGCGTGCTATTCCGTAAAACAGATTTGGGAGTAATCTAAATTTTATGCCTCAAGTGCTGTCCTTTCTTCAGACGATTTTCGTGATGGGAATCGTTCTGGGCTTCATGATCCTGATCCACGAGTTCGGCCACTACGCGGCCGCGAAGTTGTTCAAAGTTCGGGTCGAAGTATTTTCGATCGGATTCGGTAAACGCCTGCTCGGATTCCGCCGCGGCGAAACCGATTACCGCATCAGTGCCCTGCCCCTCGGCGGCTACGTCAAGATGTCGGGTGAAAATCCGATGGACGAGCGCACTGGCGATCAAGGCGAGTTTCTTTCGCATCCGAAATGGCAGCGCTTCATCATCGCCATCGCCGGACCGGCGATGAACATCCTCCTCGCTTTTGGGTTGTGGACCGGCGTCTTCATGGTGCACTTCGAATACCCAGCCGTCTTTGACGGCCCCGCAGTCATCGGATGGATTCTCCCGAATACTCCCGCCGCCACCGCTGGAGTGCAAATCGGCGACAAGATTGACCGCGTCGAAAACATTCAGAATCCCACCTGGGAACAAGTCGAAATCAAGGAAGGTTTGAGCCCGAATCAACCCCTGAAGTTCGCCATCAACAGAAATGGTGTGGTTTCAGAATTGACTCTGACCCCGCAGCCCTCCGGCCGCAATCAATGGGGAGACATAGGGTGGGTGCCCAAGGAACCGAACTTTATTGCCACGATGATTGAGCCGGGAATGCCCGCGGAAAAAGCTGGCATGAGAGTCGGAGACCAGATCCAGAGCGTAAATGGCCAGCAGATTCCCGCGCTAGCCGTGCTGGTCGATATGTTGAGCCACTCCAAGGATCAGCCTCTCGACATCGTGGTGCTCCGCGACGGTAAAGAAATGACCATGCGTGTCACACCGACTCTGACGGCGAGCAAGACCGGCGGAGAATCGCGCTACCGCATCGGTCTCGCCAGTCAGCCGACGAAAGTTGTGCGCCTGCCGTTCGGCGAAGCCGTGCGAAAATCCGCGCTGGAATGCAAGAAGAACTCACTGCTCATCCTCGAACTGTTGCAGAAGATGGTGGAGCGCAAGGTCTCGATCAAGCAGGTTGATGGCCCCATCGGCATCGGCAGCGCTGTCGGCAGTGCCGCCCGCGAAAAAGGCTGGACGCCTCTCCTCTTCGTGAGCGCGATCATCAGCCTGAACCTGGGCGTCTTCAACCTCATGCCCATCCCGATTCTCGACGGTGGAGTCATCCTTCTCCTCTTCATCGAAGGCCTGATGCAGAAAGAAATCAGCCTTCGGATCAAAGAGCGTATCTACCAGGCCGCGTTCGTATTCCTGGTTCTGTTTGCAGTGACGGTTATCTACAACGACATCATCAAGCAGTTCCCCGGCACGCAGTAAATGTCACGATCATCAGCACGCTCCAGCCGCGAAGCGGCGGTATAGGAAAGCCCGGCACGTAAGTGCCGGGTAAGCGAGCGCCCCGACGGAGTCCTATAGGGACGGCACCCCGGCCACGGTCACCCTTCGAGCCACCGCCCTGCTCACTGCCAACCTGCTAAAATAAAGCTTCCCTATGGCTGAAATGCGACGCAGAAAAACCGTAACCGTCACGATTGGCGGAGTAAAGGTTGGTAGCGATGCACCAATCATGGTGCAGTCGATGACCAACACCGATACGGCGGACATCCCTGGCACCATCAAGCAGGTCGCCGCCCTCGCTCGCGCTGGGAGCGAAGTCGTTCGTGTCACCGTAAATAATGACGACGCGGCCAAGGCTGTGCTGCACATCGTCGAGGGACTCGAAAAACTCGGCGTGCGCGTTCCCATCGTCGGCGACTTCCATTACAACGGACACCTTCTGCTGACGAAATATCCTGCATGCGCCGAGGGACTGGCGAAGTACCGCATCAATCCCGGCAACGTCAGCGTCGGACGCAAGAACGACGACAACTTCCGCACCATGATCGAAGTTGCGGTGAAGTATCAGCGCCCCGTTCGGATTGGCGTGAACTGGGGCTCGCTTGATCAATCCCTTCTCACGCGCATGATGGACGAGAATTCCAAGTTAGCGGAGCCGCTCGAAGCGCGCGAAGTCATGATGGAAGCGATGGTCGTGAGCGCGCTGCGTTCCGCGAAAATCGCTGAAGAAGATGGGCTGCGTTCCGACCAGATTATTTTGAGCGCGAAAGTCAGCGGCGTGCAGGACTTGATTGACGTCTATCGATCTCTCGCCGCACGCTGCGAGTATCCCCTGCACCTCGGACTCACCGAAGCGGGCATGGGCGCCAAAGGTATCGTGGCCTCGAGTGCCGCGCTAGCTGTGTTGTTGCAGGAAGGAATCGGCGACACGATTCGCGTTTCGCTGACTCCTGCTCCCGGCGGCGATCGCACCGAAGAAGTTCGCGTTGCGCAGCAGATCCTGCAATCGCTTGGTATTCGCAGCTTCACTCCGCAAGTCACCGCCTGCCCCGGTTGCGGGCGCACGACCAGCACCTTCTTCCAGGAAATGGCGCAGCAGATCCAGGACTACCTCCGCGACCAGATGCCCGTCTGGAAAGGCCGCTACGTAGGCGTGGAAGAAATGAAAGTAGCAGTCATGGGATGCGTAGTGAACGGTCCCGGCGAATCGAAACACGCCAGCCTCGGCATCTCGCTGCCCGGAACTTTTGAAGAACCTAAAGCGCCGGTCTACGTCGACGGACGCCTCTTCACCACCCTGAAAGGCGACAAGATCGTCGCCGAGTTCATCAAGATTCTCGACAACTACGTGGACTCCCACTACACGGCAAGAGAAGCAGTCGGCGCCCGGAACTAGCAGGCATCGAGATTGCTCCAGCCGCGACGCGGCAGTATGCGGAGGATCGCATCGGTCATGAAAGAAGGCACTCAACGTTCAATCGTTCGCTGGATTCACATCGTACTTGCGATTCCGATTCTTGGTTATATCTATAGCCCCTTCGAAAAACTTCCTGACTACGCTACGCCGACTCGGTATGTCTTCTTACCTGCCATGGTCGCTACGGGGTTGTGGATGTGGAAGGGCCACGTCGTTCGACGACTAATTTCGACCAAGAAACGATCGGCCTAGTAAGAGCTGGGGGGGACCGATGAAGATGAAAAAGTACGCCAGCTTTGCCGACTACCTCGATGACCAGCCGCCCAAGAACCGCACGATTATCCGAGCACTTCGCCGCTTTGTGAAGCGTGTGGAGCCCGGACTCGAGGAGTCGGTGAAGTGGGGCAATGGCTGCTGGGTCAAAGGGAAAGAGCCAAAGGGAAAAGTGCCCGTCGCCTATGTGTACTCAGCGCCCGACCACGTCCAGTTTGGTTTCCTGCGCGGCTCTTCATTAAAGGACCCACGCCACCTTCTTGAAGGCAATGGCCAATACGTACGCCATGTCAAAGTGCGCAAGTCCTCCGACATCGACGAAGACGTGTTCAAAGCCTTCCTGCAACAGGCCGCGCGCTGATCGATTCTCCTACCCGTTTCACCGCTTCTGGTACGGATGGAAAATGTAATCCTTCGCCTTCACCTTCGTATGGCATGCAACTCCGCAGTCGGAGAGGCTTTTAGCATCGGCTTCGAACTTGTCTGATGCGGCGTCATAGTTGAACACCGCGTATCCCCATCCGGCGCTTTTCGAAAATCGCTTGCTGTCTCTTTCCATGACGAAAGCCTGCTTGAAGACGTCGGGGACATCCACGGCAAACTGGGCTTCGGTACTCTTCTTCGGCTTCCACTGCAGCTTCGCGACCTTGGACCCGTCCGGGAAAGGCTGCCCGTTGCCCGGAATGCCCGACTTATACGCCGCGATCATCGCCGGATTGCCGACGATCACCTTAAGCACTTCATCAGTCCGCGCGGAAGAGATCACCGACCAGTCCTCGTATCCCTTGAAGTCGGCAAACTCGATTCCACTCGGTGATTTCAGCGCGTACTTGTCTTTCTCTTTGTCCTGCGCGTATACGCCCATGGCGCCAAGGACGGCGACGGCGAGCACTACGGTGGATATCGTGATTGCAATTTTGCTTTGACGCTTCATGGCTGATTCTTTCTGGAGAAGGATTTCCGATTTGGCTTTTGGAGAGGCAAAGCATATCACAGGAAATTCTCGATCTACTGAAGCGCCGGGTGCCCTTGCTCGATTTGCTGCCGATCGCCGACGTACTGTGCTACCCTGACCGCCAAATGAGCAATCAGTCGAATGCCGCCACCGCTGGTATTAGTTTTGGATCGGCCTTAGCCATGATCCTTTCCTTCCAACTGAATCATTCGATTCTGTGGGCCATCGTGCATGGCGTGTGCTCGTGGTTCTATGTGATCTACCGAGCGCTGAAGGGTAACTACTGATACCGCACCACCGCTCTCCGAGGGTGCTCATGATGCTGTGAGAAGTAGTTCACCCTCCCGATCCGAGCGTTCTATGATGTTGAAGAACTGGGATGTTGGAGAACTGGGCCGCCCCGTTCGACATTGTTCCCACAACTCTCTGCCCAGGAGGTCGCGCGATGAAGACGAATCTTGCCATCGTGGCTTTGCTTTTCATCCTTTCATTTTCAGCATCCGCACAGGAACCAACACCTAAGGATTCCCTGCTCGATCATCTGAGCGGTAGTTGGATCCTGCAAGGCACCATTGCCAGACACGAGACCACGCACGATATTGAGTCCGAATGGGTGCTGAACCATGAATACCTACGCCTGCACGAGACCTCGCGAGAGAAAGACGCCAAGGGACAGCCTGCGTATGAAGCGATCATCTTGATCGAATGGGACGCGTCGTTGAACGAATACCTGTGCCTGTGGCTCGACTCGACCGGTGGCGGAGGTCTCTCGGCGCCGATGGCCCACGGCAAACGGGGCGATGATCAAATCGTATTCGTGTTCAAGGGCAAGGATGAGAAAGACGGCGGCGTCCAGACAACATTCGCCTACAACAAAGCCACGGATTCCTGGAACTGGCTGATCGATAACGAATCCGGCGGCAAGCTGACGCCGTTTGCGCGAGTCAAGCTCACCAGAAAATAAGCGCCGGGAGCGCGGCAAGAACTCAGGCTAGCAAGCCATTAGGAAGCGCACGGCTTCAGCCGTGCCACAAAGCTCTCTGGAAGATTGGGCTCCAGCCCCTGACGGCACACGCACTACTGCTTTCACCCACGTTTCACAAAAAACGAAGCGAGGGGCACCTACTTACCGGGGCCACCCGCCCGTTGATAACCGTGTAGAATTTCAATCCACAATGTCCACCTCACTCACTCCTAAGCAACGTAGGTTGAAAAAGGAACTGGAGGCCATCAGCGAAATAGTCCGCGTTGATTACTGGAATATCCTCACTTGGCCTCCCAGGCTTAGAACGACCGCTTTGGAGGTGATGACGCGCCAGTTGATTCGCGGTGACATCGTTACCCAATACACTTTGATTGACGACTGGTTGAGTAGTGCAGTATGTCGATATTTCTTGCCGGGACGAAGCTTCATTGTTCAATGGAAGACTCAGCGCTTTGTCAGATTCAATTACTATGTGATTGAACGTCTTTACATGACACAAAAGCTCGCCTTCTTGAAAGACGCGTATGTCATTCCCAAGGCTATTGCCGCTACGATCGAGGAAATTAACGCGCTGCGGAACGCGATGGCTCATGCATTTTTTCCTGAAAATCTACGGGCATACCACAGGAAAGGACCTTCCGCCGCTCGGAAGCCTGTAACAGTTCGCTACAAGGGCACCGACATTTTTACCCTGGAGGGGATTAGACAATTCGCGGCGGATTGTGGCACCGTCACCGAGTTTTTCAAAAGGGGGCTAAGGCGGCGCACGCGAACCCTCATTGCCCTTCGTACTTCAGGCGAGGAATAATATATCGGGAATGTCCCGCCTCTCCCCTGATTTCGATCGAAGAAAAAATAAGCTGAATTGACGGAGGGACTGTGACCGAGCTAAACGAACCGACCGAGCAGCCGCCGCCCCCGCAGCAGTTTGCGCCATCGGAAAGAGCATTGAAGTTGCATGACGAGTATCGAAAGAAGATCTGGGAAGACTCGGTATCAGGCAGTGAGAACTTTGACAAATATCTCATCACCTTTTCGACTGGTGCCCTTGCCCTCTCGTTATCTTTCATTAAGGACGTTGTTCCGCTGAGGGATGCGATATGGATTTCGCTTCTGATCGTCTCGTGGGCTGCGTTCATACTCGCAGCATTGGTGACTCTGGTTTCGTTTAGATTCAGCCTCTCGGCTCTGGAAAGAATGGTTCCGGTGCTAAATGACTATTACCTGAATGCCAAACCCGCTGCATATGACAAACACATGGACGACCTGCGGACGAAAGCCGTCGACTGGTGTGCTTGGGCGGGACTATTTTTCTTCGTACTCGGTTTGATTTGCACTATGATATTTGTGAGCGGGAACGTTCTGAGAGCGAACGCTATGGAAGACAAGGAAAATCTGCAAAAGGGCAATTCCGTCCGAATTGACCGAATTGACTTTGGTTGTAAGCCTCCGGCGATGACGCCCATGACACCGAATGCGAAATTCGAGGCACATGCTGGGCAGGACAAAGTTGAAAAGGGCGTCAAACCGCCACGATTTACTCCAGTCCCCCCGTCCCCCACACCTACTCCACAACCGTGCCCGGCAGAACCGCCCAAGAAATGAATCGAGGGGAAGATGGCAAGAGTCAATGATGGCTTGAAACCAACGGGAATGACGCCAGTCGTTACCGGTCAAGAAGACCGAGGCTTGAAGCCTTCCCCGTTGACCCCTATACAGCCCCAACAACCAACACCTACTCCAACTCCTCCGGCCCCTACGCCGAAGGAGTGACGGCGAAACAGTGACAGTTAGCTTGTGGCCGGGCCCCCAGCAGCAATGAGCGAATGTGTGGGGCACTCGGCTACCGGAGTCGACCCGCCAAGTAGTAACATCATGAGTGGGTGAAAAAGAAAAGCAAAGGTAACAAGAAACAGCAGTCTCACATACACCATTACGTTCCGCAGTGGTACCAACGTAGGTTTCTCCCGCCCGGCCAGACTAACTTTTTTTACCTCGACCTTCACCCCGACACCTTTACCTGGACCGGCGGATCACACATCCTGAAGGCGTTGCGCCGTCTTGGACCATCGGCGTGCTTCTACAAAGAGGATCTCTACACCCTGAAGCTTGGAAGCTGGAGCACGGACCAAATAGAAAGTCACTTCTTCGGCGTGGTGGACAGCCGAGGCAGAAACGCCGTCTCCTACTTTGCGGAGTTCAATGGTATCGAAGCGCCGGCTTGGGATGCGGGTGGAAACTTGGGCCCCTACATGGACGCGCAGAAGTTCAGGACGCCTCGGGGGCTCGACCTCATCAAAAAACGGTCAGGAGGGTCCGACCACAATGCAACCCTGCTGTCCATGCAGAGGGAATTCAAGTACACCACGATGTGGATGGAGGCTACCTGGGAAATCGTGCGGGCAAGGCGAAGCCCGACCAAGTTCATAGTCTCGGACGATCCTGTCACCTTCTACTGCAAGCGGCTGTTCCCGAGCGACCGCACGTATCCCAATGAAATGTACCTCGGTCAGACAGGGACGCGCACGCTGTTCCCCCTCGGTCTCGACTCGTGCTTGATACTCACTCACGTCCAACTTGTTCGGAACCCCTGGAGCAACCCGTTTGAGCCCCGCACCAACGCCCGATCCGTTCCTGCGGCAGGCCCCAAGTACCTCCCAGACATACAGTACGGACGGGAGCTTGAGGAGGATGAGGTGCTCCGCATCAACCACATTCTCAAGACAAGGGCTGTTCGCTTCATCGCCGCTGCTGAGGAGGAATGGCTCTACCCGGAACGTCGCGTCTCTACGAAGGAATGGGAGAATCTCGATGACGATTGGTTCCTGCTGCCGAACCTTTGGAGAGTCTCATTTCACAGAGAAATCATGATAGGGCATCAGGGCGGCGGGGCATCGGCCTGGGACGAGTACGGGCGGAGGCCATGGGAGTTGGGGTACAAGGACGAGAGGCAACGTGATCTAGAGTGTCAAACTTGCGAGATGGCAAAAAGGGAATGGGCTGTAAAGCGGATTGGTAAATCCAGGGCGCAGACTGACGAGCGCATGGGGATGGACGTTGCCGACAAGATGGCGGACGACTTCCTGCGCGAACAGGGCCTGATTCACGGGCCTATAAATCGCCCCTATGATTGGAAGGAATCAACCAGCGAGTGAAAGGTGACCGGCTGATTAGATAACCGTATCAGGCCCACATTTGGAGAGAGCATCGACAGGTGCCCCATACATTCGAGGGTACCGCCGGTGCCCCATTTCTCGCGTTCTTTGCGAGAAGTGGGCAGCAGCGCGGCCAGCAGCGAAGGCTTCTTGAACCGCTGATGGTCGGAAGTCGGGTTGCGACAGCTCACATTCAGTCCTTAGCTAGTGAATAATCAAGAGGTCCAATATTGCAGCAAAACCGTTTCTAACAAACGAACCACGCCCTCAGTGGCTAAAGCCTTAATTCAAAACAAGGCAGTGACCGCAGCGGTGAGCCGCTGCGCCACCCAAAATCAAGAACAACACCGAGTTTTTTCGCATCCTGCTAGAGGGTATGGAAGGGCCCCCTTTCTCGTGCCCCATGACGGTTTTCCCCTCCATTCCACGCATAGCGAAATAGGGTAAAATCCCGGGGCCTCTCCTCCGAGGATTCTGCTCACGGCCAGGTTGCCGGGAACCTGGATTCCGCAATCAATACACATTTTTGCTGGCTCGTCCCGAGCTTCCGTGGAGGGTCGTCCATGACCGCAAACCGAATCTCTGTGCTGTTGGCCGTGACCATACTCATGGTGGTCGCCGCGGCCAGTCCCACCGCTCTCGCCCAGACTTATACCGACCTCTACGACCTCGGAACCAATGCCGGAGACCCGTTGCTTCCTGCCTGGATGGGCCTGTTCGCCCAGGGACGCGACGGCAACCTCTACGCCACCTCGCAGAGCGGCGGAGCCTTCTTCAACGGACATCAGTACGGTACGGTCTTTCGCCTGACGCCCTCGGGAAGCATGACCGTCCTGCATTCCTTTGACGGCCCCAACGACGGCGCCTTCCCGAACAGCGGCCTCACGCTCGGCGCGGACGGCAATCTGTGGGGTACAACTCCATCCGGCGGTACGGTTGGCTTCGGGAATGTCTTCAAGATCACGCCCAGCGGCACCTTCTCCGTCGTGCACAACTTCAACGGCAACACCGAAGGCTCCGCCGCCAACGCTCCTCCGGTGATCGGCATGGACGGCAACTTTTACGGCACCACCGGCAACGGAAATAATGCGGTCTTCGGTACCGTCTACAAGATGACCACCAAGGGCAAACTCACCCTGCTGCACACCTTCGACGGCATCACGCGCTATCCGCAGGCGATCACGCTCGGGCTCGACGGCAACTTCTATGGAACGTTCCTCGGCGGCACCGGCGCCAATGTGAACGGCGACGTTTTCCGCATCACGCCCAAAAAGAAGTTCGTCGTGCTGCACGCCTTCACTGGCACTGACGGACAGAATCCGATGGGCGCGATCATCCAGGGCGTTGACGGCAATTTTTACGGCACCACGCGCGCCGGCGGAACCGGCGGCACGGGCGTCGTCTACAAAATGACTCCCTCCGGCAATCTCACCGTCCTCCACAACTTCGCCAACGATGGATTCGGCAGCACACCCTTCGCCGGACTTGTCCAGGCTTCCGACGGAAAACTGTACGGCGTCACCATCACCAACCCGGGCACCAGTTTCGGCGTCCTGTTTCAGATCACCACCGGCGGCAGCTACAGCAATCAGGTCTTGTTCAGCAACACGAGCGGCGCGTTCAAGGGGAACAGTCCGCAGGTCACTCCCTATCAGCATACGAACGGCGTTCTCTTCGGAGACACCACCTCGGGCGGCACCGGCAGCAACGGCTGCAATTTCTGTGGCGTGCTTTATAGCCTGGACGCGACCCTCCCGCGCTTCGCCCGCCTCGTCTATTGGACCGGCACGGTCGGTTCAAGCGTTCAGATTCTCGGCCAGGGCTTCACCGGAACGACGAGCGTGAAATTTAACGGAACCGCGGCGAGCTTCAACGTCGTCTCCGACACTTACCTCACCGCCACTGTCCCGGCCGGCGGGACGGCAGGCAATGTCAGCGTGACCACGCCTAGTGGCACGCTCGCCAGTAATCACGCCTTTCTGGTTGTGCCGGTGGTTACCGGATTCAGCCCGGCCAGCGGTCCAGTCGGATCGGCCGTCACCATCACAGGCAGCGGCCTGACCGGCGTCACCCAGGTGAAGTTTGGCGCCAAGTCGGCGTCCTTCACGGTGAACACCGACAGCAGCATCACGGCCACGGTCCCGGCCGGCGCCAAGACCGGTAAGATTTCCGTGACGTCTCCGGGTGGAGTCGTGATGAGCAAACTGAAGTTCACGGTGACGCCGTAGGATAGGGCGCCTTGCTCTCGGAGTCGTGAAAACGAGGTGTGCGAAATTCAGCAATCCCTGTTGTCGGTCGACATGAGTCAGCGCGCGCAATCTGCGTTTTCGCCGCTTTGTTTCGACTTCTTTCGCTTTCTTTCGAGATGGTGTATTCTGCCAGACAAATGGCGAAGAATATTCCGTCCTCACTTTTGTGCTTAACCCTATTGGCTGCGGCTTTGGGCGTCGCCCAGCAAACCCCAATCGGGTATAAACCCGCCGCCGATGCGGACAGCAAGAAGACCATCCTCCTGAAGGATTTCCATCCCGACACGGCGCTGCACGCCGGGAAGCACGAAGTAAATCGCGCAAAGTTTCCCGTCATTGACGTCCATAACCACACCAACGACCCGCGCGGCATCGGGGATCGTGTCGATCCGAAAGAAATGGTCGCGCGCATGGACAGCCTCAATGTGAAGACCGTCGTCATCCTCACCGGCGGTTGGGGCGACGACCTGCAGAAACTGATCGACACGATGGTCAAGCCCTATCCGGGGCGATTCATGGTGTTCACGCAAATGGACTGGAGCAAGATCGATGATCCGAACTTCAGTCAGTTGATGGTGAAACAGGTCGACGACTCGGTAGCGCGCGGCGCACGCGGCCTGAAAATGCTGAAGGAACTCGGCCTCGGAGTTCGCGACAAGACCGGCAAGCTGATCCCCGTTGATGACGCGCGGCTCGATCCGGTGTGGGAGGAATGTGGACGCCTCGGCATTCCCGTTTTCATTCACGTCGCGGACCCGGAAGCTTTCTTTCATCCGATCGACGCCAGCAACGAACGTTACGAAGAATTGATCGAACATCCGGACTGGAGTTTCTACGGGCCGCAGTTCCCTACTTTGCCCGAATTGATGGCGCAGCGTGACCGGATGTTTGCGAAACATCCGCAAACCAGGTTCGTCGCGCTGCACTTTGGCAGTTGGCCGGAGAATTTGGACTTCGTGGAGCAGACGCTGGACAAGTTTCCCAACGTGATGATCGAGACCGGCGCGCGCGAAGGAGAACTCGGCCGGCAACCGCGACGAGCTCGAAAGTTAATCCTCAAGAATCCCGACCGGATCATGTTCGGCACCGATGAAGGCGCGTCCGAGGCAATGTATAAGAACTACTTTCGCTGGCTCGAGACCGAGGATGAGTACTTCCCGTACGCGCAGTATCCGGGGCAAGGGCGGTGGATGATCTATGGACTGGGTCTGCCCGACGAGGTGCTGGAAAAGGTTTATCACTTAAATGCAGAGCGGCTGTTCAGCCAGTTCAAAGGCGCAGCACTTTCGAAATGAGGCGACCGAGGAGTGGCCCCTGTGGTGGCCGTTGTTTGGTCTTGACAACAGCCGTGGCCATCGACGAAAGTTACTAAACGAAACTAATCGAAAGATCAATTTGAATGCCTGCTGACGGATTATTTAACGAAGAGCGTCGACGAAAGATCCTCGAAATGCTCCACGGGGAGGGGCGTGTCCTCGTCAAGGATCTGGCGCGCCACTTCAAGATTTCGCAGATCACCATTCGTAAGGATCTGGAGATTCTCGACAGCCAGGGGGTTGTCCAGCGGACTCACGGGGGCGCCTTGCCCGTGCAGAGCGGAGCGCTGCTCGATCCCACGTTGCGTGAGAAAGAGAAACTCCACCGGCGCGAGAAGACACGCATCGCCGAAGCGGCCGTAGCCCTCGTCGAAGAAGGCCAGTCGGTCCTGTTGGATTCTGGCACCACGACCACCGCCATTGCACGCGCGCTGAAAGACATGTCGCGCCTCACCGTGATTACGAATGCGATCAACATCGCTGCCGAACTGGCCGGCACGCACATTGAAGTCATGCTCACGGGCGGAACCCTGCGCAAGAATTCATTTTCCCTGGTCGGTCCATTGGCGGAGCAGACGCTCCATCAACTCAGCGCGGACATTTTGTTTCTGGGCGTGGATGGGTTCGATACACACGCCGGGTTGTTTACTCCAAACATGCTGGAAGCACAGGTGAACCGCGCCATGGTGGAGATTGCGCGGCGCACGGTTGCCGTCTGTGATTCGAGCAAGTTTGGACGCCGCAGCTTGTGCAACATCATGCCGGTGACTTCCGTGCACGAGGTCGTCACCGACAAGATGATTCCCAAATCCGACCTGCGTGCCTTGAAGGATGCGGGCGTGAAGGTGACTGTGGTTTAGGGACCAGACACAGAATGACTTCGACCAATATTTCAAGCGAGTACGGCGCTCACACTCTGAGCGAAATTCTTTCCCAACCCGAGCGGTGGACGGCATGCCTGCGAAAGCTGGCGTCCAGCGCGGAATTGCAGCGGGCCGTCGAGCGCGCTCGACCCGGCGCAGAATGGCTTTTTGTGGGCTGCGGCACCAGCTACTACCTGGCCATTGCGGCTGCATCCGCGTTCCAGCACTTGGGACTGCCGGCGCGCGCGGTGCCCGGTTCCGAGATACTACTTTATCCCGCGCTCTCGCTTCCGCCTAGCCGCGACTACATACCCGTCGTGATTTCGCGTTCGGGTCGCACGTCCGAAGCGGTGCGAGCTGCACACCTGCTCGAAAAAGAGCGAAACCTGCGCACGATTGCCATCACCTGTGCCGACGGTGAAATGCTCGAAGCAGAAGCCAGTCTCACCCTCAAACTGTTGGACGCCGACGAACAGAGTACGGTGATGACCCGGTCGTTTACTTCGATGCTGCTCGGGCTGCAATATCTGGGCACTAAAATCGCCGGCGACGAAAAACTCTGCAGCGCCCTGATGCAACTGCCAAACGAAGCGGCCCCGTTGCTGGCGGACATTCCGCAACGCCTGCGGCTATTCATTGAGTCCCGCGATGTCGACGATTGTATTTTCCTGGCGCAAGGACGCTTGTTCGGAATCGCCTCGGAATGCATGCTCAAAATGACCGAATCTTCCTGTACCTATGCCCAGGTTTTCCATTCCCTGGAATTCCGGCACGGTCCGAAATCGATTGTTAGTCCTGATACGTTAATCACATTCCTGATCTCGGAATCTTCCTACGATGCGGAAGTTGAGTTATTGGAAGAGATGAAGAAATTGGGTGCGGCGACCCTGGTCATCGCGAACCGGCTGGATGCCCGCGCGGGAAAGTTCTCGGATTTTGCGATTGAACTGGGATTGACGGTTCCGGAGTTTGCGCGACCTGCCGCTTATACGATCTGGGGGCAGCTCGCTGGCGTCTATCACGGGCTGAAGAAGGGGCTCAATCCCGACTCCCCTAAGAATTTGACGCGAGTTGTCGAGCTGCAATAGCTCTTCGCTGTTGTTCCACCGCACGTAATCATCGCTGTATGGGGAAGGTCTACTTTTGTCTAACCTGGACATCGCTATCGCGGGAGAGATCAATTTTGATCTGATCCTCTACGGCTTGCCGCAGCCAATGCCGACAGAGCGCGAGTTGCTGGCCAGTTCGTTCAGCATGACCCTGGGAAGCTCCTCGGCGATTGTGGCGCACAATCTGGCGGCACTCGGGAGCCGGGTTGGATTCGTCACGAAAGTGGGCGACGACGCGTTTGGGCAAATGGCGTTGGAGCGTCTGGGCGCAAGCGGTGTCGATCTGTCGAAAATCATTCGCTCGGAGGACGAAGCTTCCGGCGTGACCGTGATTCTCCAACACGAGCGGGATCGTCACATTCTCACCTACCTCGGAACCATTTCGGCTCTGCGCTTTCAGGATCTCGACTTTGAATACCTGACATCAGCGCGGCATTTTCATATGTCGTCGCTGTTCCTGCAGAGAGAGCTGCTGGCACGAGTGCCGGAAGTATTCCAGCGGATGAAAGGCGCCGGCCTCACGACTTCGCTGGATACGAACGACGATCCAGATGGCCACTGGGACGGTGGACTCGAGGCGATCCTCCCCTACGTGGATATTCTCTTCCCCAATGAACGGGAAGCGATGAAGATGGCGCGCACGGACAATCTGGAAGCCGCGCTAGTGTGGCTCTCCGCGCGCGTGAAGACGCTGGTGGTCAAGTTGGGATCACGCGGGGCGATGGCCATCCATGAAGGACAACGCTACAACGCGCCTGCGGCGAAGGTGCAGGTAGTCGATCCAGTTGGCGCAGGAGACAGTTTCGACGCCGGTTTCCTCGACCAGTTTCTGCGCGGGGCCGACCTGCAGACTTGTCTTACCTTCGGGAATCTGTGTGGCGCGTTCTCGACCACCGCGAGCGGCGGCACGGAAGCGTTTCGCAATTCCACAGCGATGCGGGCTTTTCTCGGAAGTCTTTAATCAATCTGAATTGGATGTTTGGATCAGGAGAGTTTGGGGTGGGAAACGGGAATCGAACCCGCAACCGCCGGAGCCACAGTCCGGTGCTCTGCCAGTTGAGCTATTCCCACCGCAGAGATTGATTATAGCAAGGGGAAGTGGGGGGCCGTCAGGATGAGTCCCGCAAATCCTCACGCCCGGCGACTCCTTGCTGTTGCGCTACAACCCAAGCGGCTGACCCGATGATCCAGGAGATAAAGAAGCCTGTCCAAGCCAAACGGTCAGCAGGTTTGGAGACGACCATCGGCAACCATACGAGTAGAGTGAAGGCGCTCACCATGCCGGCTTCACACCACGCCGCCACCCGCGGAAGAACATGAAAGAGGATTCCGAGGCCGCAGGCAATTTGTCCGGCGCCAGTGAGGCAGGCCCAGAAGGTGCGGGCTGGCAGCCAGGCAGGGACAAATCCCATCGTCTCCGAGATGTAGACCAGATGAGAGAGGCCCACGGGCAGAACAGCGAGACCGAAAGCAACCAGCGCTCGCTGTAGACCGCGGCGGCCGCCGATCAGAGCGAACCCGGACCCCGACGCAGCACTTTCAGAGACGGCCCAGAGGATCCAACCGCCGCTCATCAGCATGACCAGTTCGCCGAAGCCCAGCCACACCGCCTCCATGCCGGGCGCAGCGAACAGAGCGGGAACCTTGAGGAGCATCCAGCCGATGAGGTAAGGGAACAGTATGCGCACGGCCCAAAGTGCGGTCGCGCGGAACAGCATGCCTACACCACAGCCGAGCATGAGCACGCCCGAGGCATAAGCCAGAGCAGTCCGGCCCGGCACCGAGGGTGGAACCGGCTGCCATACCAGCGCGAAGTCGTGGTAGATGAGGGCAAGCACGCCGAGGCCTACCAGTCCAATAGCGAAGAGCGCGCGGGCCGGTTGTAGGGTACGGTTCATGAATCTCTCCTGTCACTGAGTCCGAAACTCTGCCTCAATCAGCGAGTCATTGCCCATGAACCATACTCCATCTTCTCCCGCATGAGCTAGTACAACCGCTCACGGGTGGTCTTGAAGAAGCCATACGTCAACCCTTCACGTGAAAATTTTCTGGATAGAAGATCCCTACTGGGTGAGTGCAGTGGAATCCCACCTTTGCGCAAAGAACGCGCAAAGATGGGGCACCCAGCTACTGAAGAATTCGACTACTTCCTGCCTACGCCCATGTACTGGAATCCCATGGCGCGAAGGCGGGACGAATCGAGCAGGTTTTTGGTATCGATGATGATGGGGCGTTTGAGCAGGTGTCGAATCCTGCCGAAGTCAAGCGTGCGGAATTCTGGCCAGCCTGTGCCGACGACAAGAGCGTCCACACCTTCAGCCACGCCGTAGGCGGACTCGCAATACTTCACGGTACCGTTGAGCTGGTGTTTCGCTTCAGGAATTGCGACCGGATCGTACGCCCGAACGCGAGCGCCCTTGGACAACAAATTCTGCGCGAGTTGGATCGATGCAGAGCCAGCCACAGAATTCGTGTTGGGTTTGAAAGCGAGTCCGAGGATACCGACGTCCTTGTTGTTCACCGTGTCGATCGCACCGGATATTTTTTCAAACATCCGTTGCGCGACGCTCAGATTGACTTCACGAGCGGCACGCAGGATCTTCAGGTCCACACCGTTTTCGGATGCCAGTCCAGCCAGCGAATCCATATCTGACTCAGCGAAGATGCCGCCCATGCCGGCGCCAGGTTGCAGGCAGCGCGGTGCGATCTTCTTGTCGAGTCCGAGAGCGAGCGAAAGGCTGACCGCATCGGCGCGTACGTGTTCACACAGGCTGGCAATTTCGTTGATAAAAGAAATTTTCGTGGCGACAAAAGCGGTGGTCGCTTCCCGTGCCAGCTCCGCCGTCTCGTAGTTTGTCACCAGCACGGGCACGCCGCGCATCACGAGCGGATGAAAAATCTGTTTCAGCGCGGAAACCGCTTCACTCGAAGACGTCCCGAGGATAATGCGGTCAGGCCAGTTGAAGTCTTCCACCGCGCAGCCGTTTGTGAAGAACATGGGCTGGCAGACAAGAATGCTGCGCAGAGCTTGCGCCTTGAGTGCTTTTTCCAGATTTGAAGTTGTGCCTACCCGCACGGGTGTGACGATAGAGAGCACCTGCACCCGGCCGGCAGCCCGGCCCATGCGGAGCACCAACTCGTCCAGCCCTTGCGGAGAGTCTTCCGCGAGGAAAATGACTTGCGCCTTGCGCGCCAGATCTTCAGGGTCGGTGGAATACACGAGGCGTCCGGAACGAACATTGCGGCGAATGACTTCCTGCAAATTCTTTTCGAAGAAAGGAATTTCGCCTTTCGCCACTTCCGTGATGCGGGAACTGTCGGCGTGACAACAGCAAACGGGAGTGCCGAAATCGGCAAGACAGGCAGAGATGACGGTGGCGAGATAGCCGGATCCATAAACCCCAATGTGCATTGTGCCTTCTCTTAAATCGACCCGCAGCCTGGGATCCGGCGCTTGGTTTTAGAGCCCGTAACTCCTATGGTAATCAAGCGTTTGGACTTGGCAACGGCCGGAAAGTACATGTACTGGCGCCACTGCCCTATTGGCCGGGCGTTTGGGGTTTTTGGGGGTTATTGCAGGCTATGGTCGGGCAGACAAAAGGGAGCGTCCCAGCGGTATGCGGCCAACGTCTTCCCACACTCCATCGGTCTCCCGTACGAACATCAATTCGTCGAAGCGGATGGTGCGTGGACCAGTGAATTCCGCCCAGCGCTCACGGGCCACTGCGGCGGCATCGATCGCCTGCTGATCAACGTCTGTCTTCAGGATGGTCATGTGCGGAACGTACGGCCATGCTTCGGGGCAGTTCAAAGCCTCCACGCAAAGCTGATCGTGGAGTTCCCGCATGCGGTAGGCGGCCCGCTTCACTTGCAGAAACACGGTCGCCGTTGTGGGCAGAAAGGTTCCCACGTCGCCAATCTCGACTTCGAAGGGCTCCACGCGGCTGCAGGCTTCTTCTAGGAACTCAAGAGCCGCCTGCTCCGGGCCACTCAGCTCCCGCGGCGGCAGGATGGTCAGGTGAGCCGGCATATGAGGCAGGACTGGATGGAGCTCCCGGCGGAGGTTTTCCACGAAATTCCCAACCGGGTGGTGGATGTAGGCCACCAATGCGTAGCGTGAACGGGCCATGACTTGCGAAGAACGATTATAGCGTGAGCGCGGTCTGGGATGTTGGCGATGGTATGGGGAGGAGAGTTCCCAAAGTCACATTCGATTTTCGCAGGCGAGGAAGCGGCACAAATAAGCCAGTCATTTATAATCAGTTGCAGTCGGGGCGTAGCGCAGCCTGGTAGCGCACCTGCCTTGGGCGCAGGGGGTCGTGAGTTCAAATCTCGCCGCCCCGACCAATCATCACCCACTTGCACGCAAAATAAACTGCGGATGCTCTCACTGCACTACGAGCGTGAGGGTGGTCGTATGGGTTAGTGAGCCCGAATTGGCCGTCACCGTGATGGTATAGGTGCCGGCGGGTGTTCCCGTTGCACCACCTCCACCTCCGCCTCCGCCTCCGCCTCCATTTGTGCCGCCACCGCCGCATCCGGCCAGCCCGATAGTAATCAGCGACAGAAGGAACAGCAGCGACAGAAGAAGAGAGCGGCCTTTGCGGCGCTGTCGGGCCCGCGCCAACGGAACGACCAAGGCGCCTAACAATCCGATCGTCGAACTCAACCAAATCGATGGAACAAAGGGCGAGATCATCCCTGCTACGGGCGCTGTTGTTCGCGCTGTGGTCGTTACCGAGAGAGTGCCAATCCCTTTCCCGCTCCCGAGCGGATACGAGTTCGGGTTCACCGAACAGGTGGTAGCCTTCGCCGGAACCGTGCAGGAGACGGTAACGGTACCAGTGAATCCAAAGAACGGGTTCACTCCAATATCGTTGATGTAGGACGCCGTGCGACCTGCCGGCACCGTCTGACTTGTGATTCCTCGATCCGCGACGGCGAAATCTGCAGCCAGATTCAGGGCCAACGGAATCGAATTCGAGGCTGTGTAGTTTCCGTCGCCAGGATAGCTCGCTGTGACGGAGTATTGCCCGGGGGCGAGTTGCGTGGCGTCAAAGGTAGCAGTTGACTGGGTCGTGCCATTGCCTGTGCTGCCATTGGTCAACGAAGCCGTCCCCAGCACCGTGTTGCCGGAATAAAATGTAACGGTTCCTGTGGCTGGAGCGCCGGTTCCCGAGGCGCTGACGGTTGCCGTCAGCAGAAATGATTCTGACGTCTGCTGGGACGCGAGCAACGTATTGGTCGCGAGGCTGGTGATATTGAAATTGATGGGCGTCAAATCGACGCTGGAATTGAAGCTGGGGTCCCCGTAGTATCCTGCGGTGAGGGAGTGGGATCCTGCTTGGATTTGTGTAAGAGGCGGAGTCAACGCATTGCCACTCGCATCCAGCCAGTTGGACCCCGCACTCGCTCCGTTCGTGTCCCAGAAGTTTACCCAATTCCCCGGGGTGCCGTAGCCCGATTGCCCGCTGACGTGCGCCTGATAATAGACGGGCGTTCCGTACGGGCCCCCTGTGAATGGAATGAAATTCCCGCCCCCATCTTTTGTCAGCACCGAAAACGTAATGGTGGTTGGTTCCGCCTGAATCGTCACTGATACGGGGGGAGTGGAATCACTTCCCGCATACGTTCCATCGCCGGCATAGTGGGCATAGACCTGATACGATCCGCCCGGCAGCAGGTGCGTTACACCAGCAAAATTCGACTGATTGTCCAACGAAAACGTGCTCACCGTAAAATCACCCACGATATTACCCGGCGGATATTGCGTGAACCAGACCGATCCGGACGGCGTGCCCGTTCCGCTATTCGGTGTCACGGTTCCGGATACATTTGCGGGCGAGCCGTGTACGGCTGTGGTGGGACTGATCGAAAAGGTCGTTGTCGTCGGACTGAATGTCACCGAACTCCACTGGTTGATCAGGTTCGTTACGTTGACCGATCCCAGTCCGGTAGCTTGATCGTAGCCGGTTCCTGCCTGATAGGTTGCGTCGGGAGTTCCGTACTTGGGTTCACCGGGAACCGCATTATTGCCAACCGTGACATCGTTGAAAATGCATGTGCTCGCTGGAAGCGTCGTGATGGAAGCGTTGCATTGAGAGAGATTTTCCGCGGCCGCCAACCTGTACAGCACATAGTTCGGCTGCCCGACACGCACCAGTTGTTTTTGAATCACCAGGGACATGACTCCCGCGAAGGCAGGCGTTGACGCAGATGTTCCGCCCACGCCGATGAAGCTGATATTCCCATGCGAATCTGGGATACACGATCCCCGGATGCAAAGCAGATAAGGATCGTGCGTAGCAGCGGTGAGAGAAACATCAGGCAGGTGTCGAGCGTTATCGGAAGGAATGCCTGTTACACCTGCTTGCCAGGATGGCTTTGAAAAGAATGTGCTGGCGCCCCCGCCACCCGCCCAAATATTGGGATTAGTGCATCCGGGCTGACCTGCCGCGCAGCTTTGATTCCATGGATTTTCGGGAATATACGAAATCGCGGACTCTAAAGTCGGCTGCGCGTTGGTCGGCCTCCAGTACGTGCTGTCGTGTCCGTTTTCATTGAAGATCGTTCCGCCCACAGCCACGGTATATGGCGATGAAGCCAGCATGTTAACTGACAAACCGTGGGTCGCGATCGACTGGGTATTCGGGTCGTCGCAACCTGCCGACCCGGAATCGCCGGTCGCCACAACATAGGTGATTCCCTGCGCGGCCGCCTGCTGCGCCAGGCTCGAAATACCTGCTGCTTCGGCAGCGGTGAAATTTGCTTCGCAGCTGCCGAAACTCTCGCTCATCACGTCCGCGAGGTTATTATCGATGATGTATGCTTCGGACAAGTCGACTCCGTCTGTGGTGTTGGTCGACTTAGAGACCACCAATTCCACAAAGGCTGTGGGTGCGACCGCTCCCGCCCATGTGGTGTCGAGTACCGCCTCCACTTCCTCGCTTCCGCCCAAGTTTCCTGGATCGTCGCCGTTCACGACCACTCGGTAGGACGTGGCCTGGTCGTACATCCAAAAATGGAAATAAGTCACATCCTGGAGATTGATATTGGAGCGACCGACGATCGCGATCTTGGAAGACCAACCTACCAGCGGGTTAAAGTTGTAAATGGTGTAGTAGTCCGCCGGTCCCAGGGCATGCAACCCATTGCCGGAGGTGAATTGCGGACGTTCCCCTGCCTCGGCTTTCGCGGTAAATTGCGTCCCGGTCACGTGAACGAGAGGATTCTTATAAAAATTGTGCAGCGTGAATACACCTGCTACCGCCGGCGATAACGCTGCAGGAATGGTCGGATCCCCAGCGTTGGCCCAATGCTCTTTACCGTTCACCACAAATTTCCGGATTGAGGTTTCGAATGCCTCCTGCACCTGGGTCGCCGTGCCAGAGAACTCAATCAGCGTTCGCCCTTTATTTACTTGCACCGCATGAAATCCCTGTACTTGCAGCCACGCAGTGATTTTCTGGATATCGGCGTCCGCCGGGCCAAATTGCTGACCAAACTGGTCGGGTGTTAACCATCGGCGATAGCGAGGCGAAGCTTTATCCTGCTGGTCGTCAAGCAACTTTCGCAATTCCGATTCCTGTTCGGGACTGCGTTTGAGCACGAGCAGCATGCGATCCATTGCCAAGTCACGTGGCGCGAGGCCGCGGCCAAATTCCGCGCGAGCCAAGCGATGGACATTGCCCGTCAGCTTAATCCGGTTTGCGTTGTCCACTGGTTCGACCAAGCGCGGGACCACCTGCGCAAAGCAGACGGTTGTTTTCACAAGAAAAATAATCCCTAGGACCAAATGGGAGGTCAGTAACCTACAGCGATGTGCACTCATTCACCGCTCCCTATGAGTACGTAGATGCCGCACTCCGACCGTCCGAAGGTGACAAACACTTGTGCGCCACAGATGGAGTACCAGAGCCTGAAATGCGGTATCGAGTCGTCCTTGCTTTATAACTCGGCTCACAATATCGGTCACAGTGTAATGGCATCAGTTATGCCTTGTCTAACTATTTATCGCCTTGACGAAGGCGTCGGATCGAAACAAGCTCACCCTACTTACTCGCCTTGCAAGCGCAAGACGTAGTTATTTATTCTCTTGAATGAAGCGGAGGCCAAGGTGGACGTCGACCTGAACGAGCGGTGAATCGTGGCGGGACGGCACCAGTTTGGCAGGCCGGAACGTGGCCCGGGCGGGGCTACTAGTCCTTCGCACGTCTCTTGAGCGCAGGGGGTCCGCGGTTCAAATCCGCGCGGCCCGACTACTAATCCTCCTGGCCCCATATCAGCACCTTGCGCCTACCTTCGCCTCTACCCTGCAGATCCCGCCAATAATCGCAAGAGAGAGACAGAGTGGCTGCGGTGCGCGAGACCCGTTAAAATTGCTCGCATGAAAATGCGACCAACGTCACGATTCCTCCTTGCCGCTATTTTTCTTGGTTTCTCCTTACTGAGCGGTGTCCCGGCATACGGGCAAGCTCCCAAATCGTTTGATTCTCACGAAGTCCATCCCGACGGAAGCATCACGTTCCGCTACAAAGATGCCGGGGCCAAGAAGGTTTCTCTGATCCTTGATGGCGCGGGCGATCCGTTGCCCATGGCGAAGGATAAGGATATGGAGGGCGTGTGGAGCATCGTGACGCCTCCGTTGAAGCCGGAGATTTACGGGTACGCATTTGAAGTCGATGGCCAGGGACTGCTCGATCCGAAAAATACAGTGGTAAAACCGAACTTGCTCTATCTCGGAAATGCCGTGACAGTTCCGGGCAAGACTGCACAACTCTGGGATGTGCTCGACGTGCCGCACGGAGACGTCCATCACCATTTCTACACTTCTAAAGTCGTGCTCGGCCTCGCCGACGGGCAAAGTGAATATTTCGTTTACACGCCGCCGAACTACGATCCGAAGAGAGCCAACCCGTATCCGGTCCTCTACCTGCTGCACGGCTGGAGCGATCTCGCAAACGGGTGGACGGAGGTCGGCGAGGCAAATTTCATCCTCGACAACCTCATCGCGCAAGGTAAAGCGCAACCCATGATCGTCGTGATGCCTCTCGGATATGGCGACATGAAATTCGTCCTCGGCGGCGATGGAGGCTGGGACAACCCCAAATCCATCGATCACAACGTGGACCTGTTCACTCAGGCTTTGCTGACCGAAGTGCTGCCGCGCGTGGAGTCCGCCTATCACGTCTCTCGCGACCGCAATGACCGAGCGATCACCGGCCTTTCCATGGGAGGGCTAGAAAGCTTGTCGATCGGGCTGTCTCATTCCGAACAATTTGCCTGGGTCGGGGGATTCAGTTCCGCGGCGGCAACGCTGGTTGGTCATGAGCGCCTTGCGAAATTGGATGGGAAGACCGCCGATCTGCGACTGCTCTGGATTGCTTGCGGGACGGATGAAGGACTGATCAAGCCGAACCGCGAACTCATCTCATGGCTTACGACCAAGGGGATCACGGCGACCGCGATCGAGACGCCAGGAATGCATGATTGGATGGTGTGGCGGGACAATCTGTCGCACTTCGCGCCGCTGCTATTTCAGAAAGCCAAATAAGCTCGACGAGTCTCAGATTGCTGCCTGATTGTCCGGCAGGAAGCATTCGGTCCAGACTAACCAGCCACCCGTTGCCCGTCCCGTTTGGGGCGGGCAATTTTTGACTGCGTGCGGAAACGCGCGGGCGGAATTTCAAACTCGCGCTTGAAGGCGCGATTGAACGCAGCCTCAGACTCGTATCCAACCTCAGCGGCAATCTGCACGACCGAATGGCTCGTGGATGCCAGCATTTGCGCCCCCAACTGGAGGCGCCATCGCGTCAGGTACGACATGGGAGTGTCACCGAGATAATGTCGAAAGCGTTCGGCCAGCACGGAGCGGGAAATTCCGACTTCCCTGGCTAGCGTCGCAATCGTCCACGGACGAGACGGATGGCGATGCATGAGCGCGAGAGTCTTGCCCACTTCCGGATCGCGCGCGCCTGCGAGCCAACCAGTCTGCTCAGCAGGGAGATGTGCGATATAGGCGCGCAGTGTCTCGACGAACAAAACTTCGGACAGCTTCGCCAGCACCGCCTCTCCTCCTGCGCGCGCAGCATCCGCCTCGTTGACCGAGAAGCGGATCGAGTCTTCCAGCCACCGGCCCGAAGCATCGTTACGGATACTGATCTTGAACAAGGGAGGCAGTCCGCTGAGAAAGACCTGGCTCAGTTGGGGTTCGCAGGCCATGTATCCGCAAACGAATTTTGTAACTTCTCCTCCGCCGCCCGCGCGCCACACTTTCAAGCCTTGGGAAAGAACTTCAGACAACTGATGCGAATCGTCAACGGTTTTCGTGGGCGGGCCGTTTTCCATGATGTGCGGATCGCCGTGCGGAACCATGACCAGGTCTCCGGCGTTGAGAGCGACGCGCTCGCCGTTGTCCAGTTGAATAAAAGCTCTGCCCTCCGTGAGCAGGTGATAAATGATCACGTGCTGCGCGCCCGGTACGAAGTAATTAGCAAGCGCGTGGGAAGACGCGGCACGAACACTCCAGGGCGCGGAGAATTCGCCGTTATAAAACAATGCGCCTTGCAGCTTGACGACTTTGAGAACTTCCGAAAGTACATCCATACAATCTGCAAACCTTCCCGGACTCAGGAGCAAATCATCATACGGCACCTGCTGGTGAGCAAGAAAACAGGACGGGCGGACAAGTCCCCGTCGAGCGCTTCGTCCATAGTTGAGAAGTAGCAAATACAGATGATTCGATGAGAATCACAAGGAGGACGACTTGAAGAAATACGTAATTGAACGCGAAATCCCGCAGGTGGGAGCTCTGGAACGAGATCAACTTCAGCAAGCTGCCGCCAAATCCAATCAGGTGCTGGCGCAACTGGGACAAGACATTCAGTGGCAGGAATCGTTTGTCACAGCAAACAAAATGTTTTGTATTTACCTGGCGAAGGATGAGGCCATCATCCAGCGGCATGCGGAAATGAGCGGATTCCCTGCCACCAGGATCACGGAAGTCGGCAAGACGATTGACCCGACGACCGCAAATTCGTAACGATTCGCAGCCAAGCGGGGTATAGGGACCGGAAATCATGACGACAAGAAATAATGGAGGAACGATGAGCACAACTGAGGTCGCATCACCGATTGATGGCCTGAAGGCGAAGCTGAAAACCACATGGATGGCCGGCGATTACGATCGCTTCTCGCGCTATATGGAACAGGACGCGCGCGCTTTTTACGAACGCCTGGATGTGCCAGCCGGCTGCCAACTGCTGGATGTGGCCTGCGGCTCCGGCCAACTGGCGCTTTGCGCAGCACGGGACGGAGTCGACGTCACGGGCGTGGACATTGCACCCAACCTGGTTCAACGGGCGCAGGCCCGTGCCAATGCCGAAGGCCTGAAGGCGCGCTTTCTGGAAGGGGACGCCGAGGACCTTCCATTTGAGGATGCTAGCTTCGATGTGGTTGTCAGTTTGATTGGAGCGATGTTTGCACCGCGGCCTGAACTTGTCGCCAGCGAACTGCTGCGAGTGTGCAGTCCTGGAGGCACGATCGCGATGGCCAATTGGACGCCGGAAGGCTTCGTCGGACAAATGTTCCAGACTTTTGCCAAGTTCATCGCACCCTCCGGCATGCCGGCACCCGTCTTGTGGGGAGACCCTACGGTCGTTCGCCAGCGTCTGGGACATGGAGTTTCGAGCTTGTCGACAAAGCGCTGCAACTACAGCATGAACTATCCGTTCTCTCCCGCGGAGGTCGTCGAGTTCTTCGGGCAATACTACGGGCCGACCAATCGCGCCTTCGCATCGCTCGATCGGGACGCAGCGTCAAAATTGCGGGAAGAATTGACCGCGCTATGGTCAAAGCACAATCGCGGAGGCGAGGGAATGACAGTCGTGCAGGCGGAATATCTGGAGGTAGTCGCGACCAAGGCGTAAGACTCTGTGCCATTTGATTCCTAGCCCTCCCCCATTCCTCCAGCCTACAATGACAGTTCGGCGGCGCGGCAAGGTTGATCCCGAGGCTGCGTCGCCGCAACTCAAAGAGGAACATCTATGCGGGCTGTAAGGAATGCAATCCTGATTTTCAGTGTGCTAGTGAGCCAGAGAATGGTTGCCGACACCGGCTGGCAGACGCTGGGCGATTTCGTCAGTGCTCAGGCAAATGGCAATCAGGTTGAATTGACCGCGCAGCGCGGGAAGGTGCGGATCTTCGCAACGGCTCCCGGCGTCATTCGCGTCACTTATGGTCCCGGCGGAACATTGCCGCCAGATCGATCGTTCGCCGTGCTCCCGAATGCCTTTCCGTCAATCACCTCGCTCCGAGTGTCTGAAACCGGCGCGGCGCTGGAACTGCGCACGGATTCATTGGTCGTCCGAATCGATAAGTCCCCCCTCCGGATCAACTTCCTCGATGGCAACGGAAGCGCAATTTGGCAGGAGAGCGCTGACCATCCCGCCGCGTTCAACGGTACGGAGTTTCGCGTGTGGCACGCCATGCCGGACGATGAACACTACTTCGGCCTGGGAGATAAGTCAGGGCCGCTGGATCATCGCGATCTCTCTTTCACGAATTGGAATACCGATATGTTCGCGTGGCAGGAATCGACCGATCCGCTCTACAAAACCATCCCATTTTTTCTAGGAATGCGGCACGGCGCGGCCTACGGCGTATTCCTCGACAACACGTACCGCAGCAATTTCGATTTTGGCAAAGAAGCGCGCAACCTGAATTCATTCGGCTCTGACGGTGCCGCGCTTGACTACTATTTTTTTTACGGCCCCACACCCCGGCACGTAGTCGAACAATTCACGCAACTGGTGGGACGCACTCCGCTTCCGCCACTGTTCGCGCTTGGATATCAGCAGTGCCGGTACAGCTACTATCCGGAGTCACAGGTTCTGGATATTGCAGCAGAATTCCGCAAGCGCAAGATTCCTGCCGACGTGATCTACCTCGACATCGACTATCAGCAGGACAACCGTCCGTTCACGGTGAACCGGGAACGTTTTCCCACGATGGAAAAGATGGTGACGCAACTCGGCGACGAAGGATTCAAGTTGGTCACGATCACGGATCTGCATATTGCGAAGCTCCCCGGATATCGACCTTATGACGAAGGCGCGAAGAACGGTTACTTCCTCAAGAATCCGGATGGCTCAGTCTTCGTCGGCAAGGTCTGGCCGGGAGACAGCGTGTTTCCGGATTTCACGCGCAAAGAAGTGCGCACGTGGTGGGGCACCCTGTATACGGATTTCGTGAAGATGGGGATTCGCGGTTTTTGGAACGATATGGACGAGCCGTCCGTGTTTGTCCCATCCAAGACGGCTCCGCTCGATACGGTGCACAGCGTGGAAGGCCGCATTACCGACCATCGCGAAATCCACAACGTACTTGGCATGGAGAATGTGCACGCCACCTACGACGGAATGTTGCAACTGCAGCCGAATTTGCGGCCGTTTGTCCTGACGCGCGCCGCCTTCGCCGGAACCCAGCGCTATTCGGCCACTTGGACGGGAGACAACACCGCGAGTTGGAATCACATGCGGATTTCAATTCCGCAAATGGCGAACCTCGGGATCTCGGGATATTCGTTCATCGGCGCCGATATCGGCGGCTTCAACGGCAGCCCTACTCCCGAATTGCTGACGCGCTGGATGGAACTCGGCGTTTTCAATCCCATGTATCGCAATCACGGCAACAAGGGGACGCGCTTCCGCGAGCCATGGGTGGACGGCCGCGAGCATGAGAGCATCCGCAAACGCTACATCGAAACCCGCTACCGCCTCTTGCCCTATATCTACACCAGTATGGAAGAGAGCTCGCGTACGGGAGTGCCGCAGATGCGCCCGATGTTTTTTGAATTCCCCGAGGAAGAAGCACTCGCCACCAACGGCGAGGAGTTCATGTTCGGAAGTAGCCTGCTGGTCGCACCGAAGGTGTGGCCTTTCGTCGATCCCTATTTAGTCACGTTGCCCAAGGGCGACTGGTACGATTTCTGGACTGGCAGCCGGATGGACGGAGGAAAGACGATCAGCGTCGATCCGCCGCTCGATACACTCCCCGTTTATGTTCGCGCCGGCAGCATCGTGCCGCAGCAGCCCGTGATCCAACATGTCGGCGAGACCCCGCAAGGGCCGCTCGCACTGCATGTTTATCCCGGACCGCAATGCAGTGGCGATCTCTACATGGATGACGGGAATACACTCGCCTACCAGCATGGAGAAACTCTGCGGGTGCACTTCAGTTGCAGCGCGGATCAAGGATCGGTCCAGGTTGAAATTGGAGCCGCACAAGGGCCCTATCAGCCATGGTTCAAGGACATGCAGATTGTCGTGTACGGCGTCGCCGGAAAACCTTCGAGTGTAAACCTCGACGGCAAAGCGATTTCATCCTGGAGTCAGAAAGCAGGCGCGGTTTCGATCTCCGGGGTCCCCTGGTCTGCGAGCGGCCATACCGTACGTGTTAATCTCGCGACGAAATAACGAGACACCCGCAAATTTCAACTACTTCGCCGCACCGGCGGGCTTGAGAACCGCGGTGTTGCGTTCGTCACTCGAAACGATGCGGTAGAACTTTTTGAGTTCCTCCATCTTCTCCACCGGCACACTCAGTTCCTTCACTTCAAAAGTCCGACTGTAGTGAATGACATCCCCTTTGGCTTCCGTTCGCGAATGGTAACTGGCAAAGCTGTAGTCGCTGTCCACGGGAGGAGGTAAGTCATCCACTACATATCCGGCAGGAATCGTGATTTCGAAATTATCCGTGTCCTTGACCGGCCCTTCGAATTCGACCGGAAACTTGCGCGGATCCTTGGTTTCGAGAATGCCCGACGACTTGCTGCCGACTACTCTTGGGCGCAGCAAGATCAGGTCGCCGGCATTCTTCGCGTACTTGTCCGATTCAAACGAGTAGTCGAAGCCGAAGGGCTGGTCAATCCGTTGCAGGTTGACGACGCTGGCACGGGTGATCCGAAAACTTGTCAGCGAGCTGCCTAACAGGCTCTCGATCGGCTTGATGCGATCCACGTCCTTGGTGACGGTGCGCAAGCGCCACCTTTCCGACCACGCGCGATCTCCCAATCGCAATTCGTTGACATTTCCCTTGAGAGTTCCATTGGTGTCGAGCGTCAATTTTCCGGTGCGTTGAATTCCGTTCATCCTGGAAGGCTGTTGCGGCAACTGAATCAACTCCCCGCCTTCGGGGGTTACGAGCAAGCCATAGTTCGCCTGCAAGTATCCACCAATCTGGCCAAAGGGCATCATTTCATTGGTGGGATCGAAGAACAGAAGTCTCCCGAGCTTGGGATGCTCGACGGTTGCGATCAGCGAAGGATCGGAGATGTTGCTCGGCAATTTAATGGCGGTGACCAGGTGATTGAAGCCATTGTGAGCCGGCGCGTCCCTAGCGACTGCACCACGCTCCGTGTTGATCACAACGAAGTAGGAATCTACCCCGATTTCTCGCAGCATGGTGCGCATCAACGTCGCTTTGTCTTTGCAGTCTCCATAGCGATTTGAAAATACCTCGGACGCCGCGTGGGGCTGCAAACCTCCTATGCCGAGTTGGATCGCGACATAGCGGATGTTGTGTTGCACAAAATCGGCCAGCGCTTGCATCTTGGGAAGCGTGGCGTTCTTGGAGGAACTCAGGCTGGCTACTTGTTCTTTTATTTGCGCAGAGCCGTCGAGTCGTCCCTCTGCGAGATTGGCGTACCACATGCCCATTTCTTTCCAGTTCGCCAGTTCATTCTTCTTCGAAGTCCCACCTGGGGGGAAGAACGAAAGAACCATCTGCGCCGCCACTCCAATCGTGGGTGGCATATCGGGCTCTTCCCGAATTGCTTTGATATCGCTCACGGTCCATTGGGCCAGGTTGTTCGACTCCGCAGCCTTGGTCTCCGGATGATTCAACCAAGAAGCTTTGTACTCCCAGCCAGCCGGGAGTTCGAGGGAGAAATGGCTCTCCCGGATGGGATCATCTTCCTGGAAGTGCCAAACAACCTGTAGAAAAAACGGTTGCTCTTCAAGTTCGTACTCATATCCGATGATGTTTCCAGGATCGGGCGCAGGGACGTGAATAATCTTGTATTTCACGTCCGAAATGAGTTCGCCACCTTCGGTCGAGGGCGCAGCTTCGATCGCGTCCTTGTCCTTGACCTCAAAATCCTTGCCCTGTGCGGGGATGCACCAGGCATGAAGGCTTTTCAGTTTGCGTTGCGGATTCGTATAGACATAAACCGTGCCGCGCTCGCGGCCGCTGACCCGCAGGATTTTGTAGGCTTCGCGGACATGCGTCCTGATCTTGTCAGTCGACAGGACCGTGACACTGGTATCGGAGTACAGCAACACTGCGTCCGTCTTCTCGTCGTAGGAGGGTAGGGTTGCGGACGTTAGGGCGTGCATCCACTGGGGAGCGTCACCCGCCCAAGCCGACTGCAGGCAACTGAGAAAAGCAACAACCACTCCAACCGAAAACAGTGCCGCTCGTCTAGTTGCTGGCGGACGCTGTACCCGGCTGCAACACAATCTGCTCTTCATCTCCGGTCCTCACACTTTGGAAGAAACTGCGTAGCGCCCCGTAGTACTTCGCATCTAGAATCATGAAGTCGACATTCAATTTCCGTGTCAAATGTACGGCGTTCTTGTTGTCCTCGACTTTCAAGTCGTAAACAATGACATGGCCATCCTGCATCTGGGGCTTAGGCACGCTGCTAACCTGCCATCCAGCCGGAAGTTCGATCGTGACGTCGTCTGATTTTTGGTAGGGATATTCGAAATAAATGGGATGGACACGGTTGGCGTGTTCAAATATCCGTTTCTCGTAGGCCGTAAAGAGGCCCACCGGAAGGATAGCTCGCTTACCCGCACTCGAAACCCAGCCAGGAATTTTCAAATCGAACTCGGCTACCAATGGAGCCGAAGAACTGGCCCAGTCCGGCTTGTTGGTCAACTCGACCTCGACGCCTGATGAAATCTGGCCCTTGAGGTCCTCTTCCAAAAACTTCTTGCGCTCCACTTCGTCGGAGTTACGGTTTGCCAGGCGGTGCTGCATCGCTACCAGCCCCGTGAAAGTGAACGTAACCTTTCCTTGCAAATCGCCAGTATCGGCAAGCTTTAATTTTGCGGTGCGCACGATTGTGGACTCCGCACTCTGCGGAAGCGTGGTCTTGATCCAGGTACCACCATCTTTATCCAAACGGAGCCCGGGTGTCCCGGTCTCAGCCCACATGACCATGCCGTAGGGTGTGAAAGCCGCTCCCGGATCGAAATAAACGTCTTTACCATTCACCTTGACCAGCACCACGTTCGAATTCAACTTCTCGGCTTCCATGGTCTGGGAAGCGAAAAAATATTGCCGCCGATCGGAGACCCAACATCCGTAGGCTTCAAAGCCAGCCGCTCGAGCCAGCGCGAGAAACAGCCAGGTCAGTTGACCACCATCGCCGTATCCCCGTTTCCAGAGATCTTCCACGTTGTCGATGGATTTTTCCTTGGCACGCTTTTCCTCTTGCTCAGTCTTCTTCAGTTCGTAGGAGGTGTTTCGGATCGTCTGGACCTTGTCGTAGATCTTATGCAGCTTCACTTCTGGCGTGTCACTGGGCGCAACGATCTGAGAGATGGCTGCTTCCATCGCCTTGCGCTTCCCAATAAAGCTCTCCAGATAATCATTCCGCTTCTTCCCAACCTGTTTCCAGAACTTATCCTGCTGCGTCTCCGCATAACTGTCTCGATAGATAAAATCCACGCGAGACTTCATCTCGTTTTCCGGGGGCATGAAGTCTTCGGTCTGAAACGCGGGAATGTTACTTGCTTCCATGCGCACGATATGGTCCGGGCCCTCTTTCACTTCCGAGCCAACCGGCAGGAGGTGCCAGGTCCACCGCAGCTGAAAAGGGTTGTCAAAGCTGCCGACGTATGGCTTCAGAGAAAACTGCGCTTTCTTTGTGAAGAGCTCGTCACTCAATATCCAATGAGAGTCGAAGAGGGCATTTTCCCGCAGATCGTCGGTGTAGAAGTACTCGATGATTCCGCCCACTTGCACATCTGGTAGCGTAAAAGTCTTTGCCAGATACTTCACGCCTTTGGCCTTGACGATCGTCTTTTCGAATACCTTGCCTTCGAAGTTCACGATGGAGCCGTCGGGCTTGATCGTGCGGGCGTGAAGGCCAGTGATGCCTTCACTTTCCTTTACAAATGGAATTTCGATATCGGCGTACTTGCGACCTTCTTCGGTCAAAATCTTGATGCGGAAATAGTTGTCTTCGTGACTGGTGCGGCTGTTGTCATCGCGATCCACTTCGTGAAACAAGAGGATCGCGTGCGCTCCGGGCGCAAGAGGTTCACTGGTGGCCTTGAGCTCGTCGGGAACGACCGGCTGGAATCCAACACCCGCCCATGCATTCGGAGCATGACTCATCCCTATCACTACCAGCAGCGCCATCATGGCTTTGGAGAATTTTGCGGAAGACTTGCTAAGGTTCCGGGAGAATGATTGCTGACATCCCGTGAAAATAAAACGAGGGAACAGGGACAAGACCGGCCAGACGGGCATATTCGCTCCTCTGAATTCCGTGCCCCCTCAAGCCGGAAATTCAGGTGAAATCAAGAGTGACGTTTGAGTATATTCACAGGCCGCCGCCCGTCAAGGACGAAGATCACTCGACTAAGTAAGTAGTAAGGAACAGTAGTTCTAGACTTCGTACTTCTTCATGAGGTGACGGAAAGAGCGGTACGAAATGCCGAGGATGTCAGCGGCCTTTACTTGCACACCATGGCTTTGTCCGAGCGCAGACTGCAAAAGCGTGCGCTCGATGTGTGCAACATAGTTTTCCATGTTGACGCCTTCCGGAAGCACAGACCCAGCCGGAATGGAGAAGGGCGTCTCCGCCCCCGCTGCTACCGCGCGTGCTTTGGGGCGCTCCGCAGGAAGTTCGACGCGGAGTTCGCTGCCTGATTCCAGCGCGACCGCGCGCTCGATGGTGTTTTCCAATTGGCGCACATTGCCCGGCCAGTCGTATCCACAGAGAGCGTCAAGCGAGAGCTTGTCGACGCTGTGAATGCTCTTCCCTGCTGCCGGAGCGTACTTCTTGAGGAAATGGTTGGTAAGCAGGGGAATATCCTCGCGCCGCTCGCGCAGAGCAGGCACGCGGATGGGAATCACACTCAGACGGTAGTAGAGATCCTCGCGGAACGTGCCGTCGGCAACCTGCTTGTCGAGATCACGATTGGTCGCAGCGATCACTCGCACGTCGACGGCTATTTCGCTCGTACCTCCGACCGGGCGCACGCTGCGTTCCTGCAACACGCGGAGCAGTTTGACCTGCATGGGCATGGTCATCTCGCTGATTTCATCGAGGAAGATCGTGCCCTGATCAGCAACTTCGAAGAGGCCGCGCTTGTTCTGGTTGGCTCCCGTGAATGCGCCCTTCACGTAGCCGAAGAGTTCGCTTTCCAGTAGCGTCTCCGGAAATGCGCCGCAGTTTACGGACACAAAGCCTTCCGTCGCGCGCGGGGAGCAGGTATGGACGGCGCGGGCAACCAGTTCTTTTCCGGTTCCACTCTCGCCGTAGACGAGAATCGTGCTCTGGGTCGAAGCCACCGTACGTATGGTTTGCTTCAGCTTTTCCAGCGTCGGACTGACGCCGATAATATTATCGAGCGAGTTGCGAGTTGCGGCATCGCGCCGCAATGCAAAATTCTGGCGGCTGAGTGAAACTTTTTCGAGAGCGCGCGCGATCCCGAGCTTGATTTCGTCGACTAGACCGGGGCTCTTGCGGATGTAATCGGTAGCTCCGCCCGCTTTCACGGCCTGGATGGCCGCATCGTAGTCATCGACTGCAGTCATCAGGATGACGGCGGTGTCCGGCGAAACCTGGTGCGCATAACGCAGCACTTCGATGCCATCCACGTTCGGCATCTTAATGTCGGTCACGATGACGTCGAAGAGGGCGCTTTCGATCTTGCGACGGGCCGCGTCACCACCGGTGACGGTTTCCACTTTGTGGCCTTCGCGGCGCAACGCGATGTCGAGCAGTTCGCAGATGGAGCGCTCGTCGTCGCAAACCAGGATGCTACCCACGAGTCCCTCCTCCCGCAGCAGCGGCGTTGGCGTTGACGGTCAGTGTGGTGGCAGGCACTGTCGGGACCCCGGCTTCCAGACGTCGCAGCCGAACTACAAAACTTGTTCCCTTGCCTACTTCCGAACGTGCCCATACCTTGCCTTCGTGCGCCTGCACAATCTGGTACACGATGGCGAGACCAAGTCCGGTGCCGCCCTCAAAATTTGACTGGAAGGGCTCAAATATTTTTTCGGTCTGTTGCGGGCTGATGCCGGGTCCGGTATCCGCAAAGCTCAGTTCCCAGTCCGTGCCACGCTCCACGAGAGACGCAGTCAGCGTGCCGCTCATGTTCTTCATGGCGCGCACTGCGTTCTCGCTGAAATTCCAGAACACTTGCTTGAGTTTGTCGCCGTCCGCAAGAACCCATGCCTCGGACGGCGGCAACACTCGGCGCAAACGAATGCCGGAGTTTTCCGAAGTCAACCGATTTTCGAGCAGCGTGAGTGTGTCTTGCAGTAGCGGGATCAGGTTGACGCGCTCAAAGCGATATTGTTTGCCCCGCGAATATGCAAGGAAGTCGGTAATGATGTTGTTCAGACGATCCGATTCACGGGTAACAATCTGCAGAAGCTTGCGTTGCTCCTCATTCAAAGCCGGCGCATCGGACAACATACTCACGGACCCGGCGATCGACGTCAGCGGGTTGCGAATCTCATGCGCGATGGCAGCTGCCAGGCGGCCTACCGCAGCCAGGCGGTCCTGCAGGCGCATCTCGCGCTCCAGGCGGCGAATCTCGGTGAGGTCGTCGAAAGTGTAGACAAAGCCCAGTTCGCCGGGAACATTGACGTTCAATGCGGAAGCCATCACGCGAAACGTCTTGCGAAATCCGTTGTTCGCATTGCAGCGGACTTCCGCATCACTGCGTCCTGATCCGACGTGCGGCAAGGGATCGAGAAAAAGGTCCGTGACGGAGCGGCCGCGCAGCTCTGCTTCGGAAGTTTCCAGCAGTTGTTGCGCGGCACGATTCACCAGCGTGATGCGTCCATCGAGGCCCGTCGCGATTACTCCGCCGCTCATGGATTGCACGATGTTTTCATGCAGGGCCTGCAGGTTCTGCAGCGCACCACTTGCGTCCTTTAACCGGACGTCGGCCTGGCGCAACTTCGTCACCAGGAGCCCAGCGAGATACGCAATCGCAAAATATGCGAACAGGTTCACGAACATGACTACCTGGAGCGCCTTCAACTTCGGATGCGACGAGGAAAATGTAGGGATCACTCCGTAGTAGTCGAGTTCAAGAACGGTTCCAAACAGGATGAATGCCAGCGCGCCACTCAGGAAGCCCCAGGATCGCGGCAGCAACATGCAGGCAACGATGATGACCAGCGGATAAAGAAAGTTGAGAGAGCTGTCGATGCCGCCTGTGAGGTGGACGATCAGCGTAACCATCGCCAGGTCGCTCAACACCTGCAACATGGCCTGCAGGCGGCTCTCGGTCCACACGGATACCAGGAAAAGAAAGAACAGGGACAGCGCGAACCACAACACCATCGCTGTGAGGAACGGCAGAATCGGTACCGGGCTCGGCGTAAGGCGGATCACCGCCAGCTCGATGGCGAGCAGGACGGTGAGGATCAACAGCCGGACCTTAACCAGCCAGGTCAGCCAATTCCGCTCGTCAGAGATGGAATGCATGGGAAAGTTCGTCGTCGGTCATTGGTCGTCGGTCGTTCGCGACCACCTCAGAGTGGCTTCGAGCCGCGAGCTTGAACCGGCTTGCTCGCAGCCCGAGGCTCGTAGCTCGCAGCTATCCTGCCAATTTCGAAATCATCGAGAACAACGGCATGTACAGCGAAATAACGATGCCGCCAACGGTGATGCCGAGCATGCCGATGATGATGGGCTCTAACATCGCCAACATATCTTTAGTTGCCGAATCGACTTCGTCTTCATAGAAGTCGGCAATTTTCTGCAGCATGGCGTCCATGGCACCGGTCGCTTCACCGACGCCGATCATCTGCGTCACCATGTTCGGAAAGACACCGCATTCGCGCAACGGGTCGACGATGGTGCGGCCCTCTTCGATCGCTTTACGCACTTTCATCAACGCTTCTTCGAGCACTGCGTTGCCGGACGTGCGCGCGGTAATGGCCAAGCCTTCCAGAATCGGCACACCTGAAGTGATCAGGGTGCCCAGGGTTCGGGTAAACCGGGCCACGGCGATCTTACGAAGCAAAATGCCGATGGCGGGCAACTTCAGCAAGGCAGCATCGAAATAGTAGCGGCCACGCGGATCTTTCCGGACTTGTTTCATCCCGAAGAAGATCGCCACAGAGCCGATGATGAAGAACCACCAGAAGTGGCCAACGAAGTTACTGAGTCCGATTACGATTCGGGTTGGCAGAGGCAGCGCCACGCCCAAGCCGACAAAAAGGTTGGCGAAGATCGGGACCACCCACTTCAACAGCGCGCCGACGATGATGACGGCGATGGAAACCACGGCCACGGGATAGATCAACGCCGACTTTACCGCCGACCGCAGTTTGACTGCCTTTTCAACGTATTGCGCAAGACGTTGCAAAATGATGTCGAGAATACCGCCGGTTTCGCCGGCCTCGATCATGTTGGTGGTCAGATCGTCGAACACTTTGGGATAGAGACGCATCGCGTTGGCAAGTGTGGAGCCGCCTTCTACCGTGGTGCGCACGCCGACCAGAGTCTTCTGGAAGTTCGGATTCTCCTGGTTGGCGGCGAGAATTTCGAGACACTGCACCAGCGGCAATCCGGCATCGATCATGACGGAGAACTGGCGGAAGAACACCGCAATGTCCTTCACCTTGATCTTCGCGCTGCCGAATGTGGGCAGGGCAAATTCCTTGCCCTTTTCCCGGATCGACCCGGGCGTGATGCGCTCGCGCCGCAGCGCGGAGGCTAGTGATTCCTTGTTTGGGGCCGCTCGTTCGCCCTGGACTTTTTCGCCAGAATTGGTCTTCCCTGAAAATGTGAATACCGGCATGGTCCTCTTCTCCTCACTGCTGTAACTCGAAGCTGCTGGCTTGCCAGCCGCTTGTCTTCCGCGTTTCCGCTATCTCTTGGTCGGTACTGCTCCCCGGGCCGCTACGCTGGAAGCCGCGGTCGGCCGGTTCAGCAGGTTCGCCCCGCGTGTAATCATTTCCTGCAGCTCGTCCTGATTGCTGGAGCGAGCCATGGCTACTTCCAACGTGATCTGTTTCTGGTAGTACGCCGTCGCCAGCGACTGGTTGAAGGTCTGCATTCCGTATTTTTCCTGGCCGGACTGCATCGCCGAATAGATCTGGTGAATCTTGTCCTCGCGGATCAGGTTGCGAACGGCCGCGTTCGGAACCAGAATCTCCATGCACATCGCGCGTCCCTTCCCGTCGACTTTGGGCAACAGGCTTTGACACATGATCCCTTCGAGCACCAGCGAAAGCTGGGCACGAATTTGCGACTGCTGGTGAGCCGGGAACACGTCGATGACGCGGTTGATGGTCGATGATGCCGAGTTCGTGTGCAGCGTGCCGAACGTCAAGTGCCCGGTTTCCGCGATACGCAGTGCGGATTCGATGGTTTCCAGATCACGCATTTCGCCGATCAGCACCACGTCTGGATCTTCACGAAGGGCGGCGCGGAGTGCATCGGTAAATGACTTGGTGTCGGAGTGCAATTCGCGCTGGTTGACCAGGCAGTTCTTGTTCATGTGCACGAATTCGATCGGGTCCTCGATGGTGAGGATGTGATCGTGCCGCTCGGTGTTGATCTTGTCGATCATCGCGGCCAGCGTGGTCGATTTTCCCGAGCCGGTTGGTCCTGTAACCAGCACCAGTCCGCGGGGCTTGTCGCACAGCTTGCTGACGACAGGTGGAAGGCCGAGCTGGTGGAACGACTTGATTTCGAATGGAATCAGACGGAACACGCACGCCGTGGCGCCGCGCTGGTTGAAGACGTTGGCACGGAAGCGGGCGAGGCCTTTCAAGCCGAACGAGAAGTCGAGCTCGAGGTTTTCTTCGAAGCGATGCTTCTGCGAGTCGGTCATGACGCTGTAGGCAAGCTGCTTGGTCTCGGCCGGGGTCAACTGCGGCAGATCAAGCGGCACCAGATGTCCGTGCACGCGGATTTGGGGCGGCGAGTTGGTGGTGATGTGCAAGTCGCTGCCGGACATCTCCAGCATGCGCCGGAGCAAATCGCTTAATGAGAGCGCCATAGTTTTCCCGTCTTTCCGTATCGTTTCGTTCTTCGTCGTCGGTCGTTCGTCGTTCGCGATTCGTCAGTCGAAGACTACGTTGCTAACGACTAGCGACTAACGACCAATCCCTAGTGAATCGTCTCGCGTGCCACTTCTTCGAGCGTGGTCATGCCTGCCGCCACCTTGATCAGACCGCTGCGGCGCAGCGTGATCATGCCGCGTTCAATCGCTTTCTTCTTCAGTTCAAGCGCCGAAGCGCCCACCAGAACCAGTTCCTTGATTTCGTCGTCCACTTCCATCACTTCGTATAAACCGCAGCGTCCCTTGTAGCCCGTCTTGTTGCAGGTCGCGCAGCCCTTACCCTTAATGATCTGGACCGTCTTCGCCTCTTCCGGCGAGAAACCCTCTTCAATCAGGGTCTGCACCGGCACTTCCACGGGCTCGGCGCAGTCTTTGCAAATGCGGCGGATCAATCGCTGAGCGCAGATCAGGTGCACTGACGTTGCCACCAGGAACGGTTCGATACCCATGTTCATCAGACGGGTAATGGTCTCGGGAGCGCCGTTGGTATGCAGCGTGGACAAAACCAAGTGGCCGGTGAGAGCGGCCTTGATGGCGATTTCAGCCGTTTCGAAGTCACGAATTTCGCCGACCAGGATGATATTGGGATCCTGGCGAAGGAAGGCACGCAGGGCAGCGGCAAAGTTCAAGCCGATCTGTTCCTTCATCTGTACCTGGTTGACACCACCCAGCTGAAATTCGACCGGGTCTTCAGCCGTCATGATGTTGGTGTCGGGCTGGTTCAGCCGTGAGATCGAGGAGTACAGCGTGTTCGTTTTACCGGAACCTGTCGGGCCGGTAACCAGCACCATGCCGTACGGTTTCAAAATCGCTTTCTCGAACTTCACCAGCGACTCGGGCTCGAAACCGAGCTTGGTCATGTCGAGGCGCAGGTTTTCTTTGTCGAGCAAGCGGAGCACGATCTTTTCGCCCCAGAGAGTCGGCAATGTGCTGACGCGGAAGTCGAGCTGCTTTTTCTTCCCGCCGATCTGCATCTTGAGCATAATGCGGCCGTCCTGCGGGAGACGCTTTTCGCTGATGTCGAGCTTCGCCATGATCTTCAGGCGGGACGTAATGGCGTCTTTCAACTTGAGCGGCGGATTCATGATCGACTGGAGCACGCCGTCAATACGGAAGCGGACGCGGAATTCTTTTTCGTAGGGCTCCATGTGAATATCGCTGGCGCCCCGCTTCACGGCGTCGGTCAGCACCAGGTTCACGAGCTTGACGATGGGAGCTTCGTCGGCCGCTCGTTCGAGTTCGGCCAGCTCCATCTGCGTTTCTTCGGCCTGCACTTCGACATCGGCGGCATCGCCGAGGTCGTTCATCGACTGCATCACCTGCTCAAGCTCTTCTTCTTTCGAAGTGCCGTAAGCTTTGTCGATGCCCTCGATGATGGAGCTTTCGGATGCGACGACCGGCTCGATGTTAAAACCGGTCATGAACTTGATATCGTCCATCGCAAACACGTTGGTCGGATCGACCATCGCGATGGTGAGCGACGCGCCTACGCGGCTGAGCGGGAGAATCTGGTAGCGCTTGGCGGTTTCATACGGGATCAACTTGACGACA
>JACPYL010000009.1 GCA_016196065.1 Acidobacteriota bacterium
GGACCGGGTGGGCACTCCTTGGACCCCATCTCCGCGTCTGTTGTCTCGCAAGGGCATGAGGACCGAGATATTCATGCTTTGGTCAATATTCCTGCAGGACCCTACAGGAAGTTCTGGGCCATAACGACGTGAAAACGACCATTATCTACACCCATCCACTCAACCGCGGACCGGCAGGAGTCCGCAGTCCGATGGACGTTCTTTGAAAAGGAAGAGGTTGGCATCTTATGCGGATCCGTATAAGATACGCTGATAAAATGGGTCCATATGGCAACCGCTGGAATTCAATGATGTTATCGGGGTGGTATTTGCCGCATCATTGGCAGATTATCTGGGTCAAAAAACAATGTTCCGCAGATTATGCGGGTCCATCTAATCATTCTTAGCCGGACGGAAACGAACGTGGGCTCCGCGAAAACCTTGCTGGGCAACTGGAGGATCATCGAGACGGAACTCTGGGATTGCGAGGATCTTGATCTGCATACCCAGGCGATGCTCTCCCTGAAGCCGAAAGGCGTAGGGCGCCTCGTGTTCATCGCAATCGAGGCGCAGCTCGACTATCGGGTCGTCATGCGCGACGGGCTACCAGGTATCGAGTTCTCCTTCCACGGGTTCGACGAAGGCGACGAGGTGATTGGTCGGGGCTGGGCGATTCTCAAAGGGGAGCAACTTCAAGGCCGACTGTTCTTTCATCAAGGCGACGATTCGTCATTCGTGGCTCAACGGCAACCAAATCGAAAATCACCGGCTAACATCGGCTTGCAGCCGACGGCGGCTGGTGCGAGGAAGAGCCGCCGCCGTTGAAGCCGGACGTTAGGCCGCGAACTCGCGGGGCAGGGATCGAGTAAGGTCAACGTGGGGGGTATTGTCGGACATGGGTGCTGACGGCTTTGATCTCACGTTTCCGAGGGTGCCGCTCACTGGCGGGGAGCGAACGATCGAGGAGCTAGCACAGCCTGATGAACGGAGCATCGGATATCGGCTGGACGCTGAATCCCTACAGTCTCCATACCTCGAGTTAGAGAAGCGGCTGCCGGAAGCCGTTCCGCAGAAACTACGGGAACGGATCGTCGTCGCTCGTCAGCTCGGCACCTACGCCTTCTTCTGCTATGAGTTCCATGCGGTTTCGCTCTTTTGGTCGGTGTCCTGCATAGAGATGGCGTTAAAGTTCAAGTTTGAGGAAACACATCCGGGCCCGATCAAGTTGAAGAGGACTGTCAAGGGTGTCGAAGAAATGTGCGAGGTGCCGGTCACGGAAGTGGAAGACAGGATCCGGTCGAGGTGGCGCATCCCGGAGATGAACAACTTCGACTACAGCTTCAAGGCGCTTCTCACATGGGCATTCCGCCAAGCCATCTTGCCGGAAGACATTGAGGTTCCAGTTCAAGAGATCGTAAACGGCTTCAACAATCGCTTCGCCCCGAAAGTTTTTCCGGCGAGGGCACAGAAGGACGGTTTGCTCGGGGCCTCCCCCTCGTGGGACCAGATCCAGGACTGTTGGAAGGGGCTCTCGGAGAGCCCGCGGAAGAACTGTCAGAGCAAGGCTTCGACGGTGCTGATTGAAGAACTCCCGAGATTCCGAAACCTGATGGCTCACCCCCGACATTTCAATCTGGTCACGCCACCACGCTCGCCCCTGTCGGCCTACCAACTCCTGATCGACATCGTTTCCCGGCTGTGGCCCAGCGCCCTCGGGCTTGATGCCAGCAAGACGGCCAAGGCCATGTGAGAGAATCAAAAGAGCGCCTAACAACGCAGGCTCGGGTGGACCTGAATGCGATCGTGGATTGACATTGCCGTTGAAATCCTCCACAGGCGTGGGCCGATGGAGATTTTTGCCTTAGTCCAGGCCGCTCTGGCCGTCAAGCGTCTACGCGGGCCCAATAACCTCTTAGGGCAGCAAATCTTTCGGTTTGCCAAGGCGAACCGAAACGCGTTGGCTGTCAAGGAGTACCCCAGCTTTCGTCTGAAGTCCGCTGAGAGGCCGCGAGGGTTCCCAACCCGGGGACGATTAGCGGCAGCTTACAAGATACTTCTGCTCCCTCGCCAGTACCTCGACTTAAGGGTGATCGTGGACAGGGCACGTTCGATGGGCGCGTTGCGGTCCATATCCGACTGCCCGGAATACTGGATGTACGAGGCGCTCATGGACAAGCGCTTCTCCCATCTTTTTTCCAGAAGAGGAGCTTTGAGGTTAGCCATCGGAAGAGGCCAAGAGGTGAACAGCTCGCCTCGAGACGCGACGCGCACTGGACCATCCGCCCAACTGCCAGCGATTACTCAGAATATTCACGAGGCCAACCTGGAAGCCCTGATAGCCGATAATCTGGACTGTGTTGAACGGGGGCTAACGCTGGTGGGGCGGCAGCACCCTGCTCCCCCGGTGGGGCGCATCGACCTTCTTTGCAAGGACACAAAGGGAAATCTCGTGGTGATCGAAATCAAGAAGCTGGGGGCCAGCACCGATTCTGTCATCGACCAAGTCACCAGGTACATCGGATGGGTTCGGCGGCACATGGCTACCAGGGGACAACTTGTGAGGGGCATTGTTGTCGTCGGGAGACCCGACCCGAAGTTGGCTTACTCAGCGGGGGCCATACCGAATCTTTCGATCAAGTCCTTCAGCGTCGCCCTTGAGAGCTATTCTGGAGAAGAAATTGATGCACGGCGCTTCAACGCGGGTGACCGGTCGGGGAGATAGGTAACAGGAAAGTCCGGGGACATGGGTTACACGCCTTGGGCGGGGAGGGGTACTCGATCGCCGTCAACTACCTGACCACGCCTCCGCCGTGCGTTAAGGAGACCGAAGCCGAGATCGCCGCCGCGGGCGTTCTCTGACGGTCGTATAAGGCAGCGTCAATAAATAAGCTTTACATCTATTTGGAGTTGGTATATGCTTCCTATACATGACGGCTTTCAGCGAACTCAAGAAGAAATTCGCTCTCATATGGCCCCATCTTGACGAACGAGCGCGGCGGATGATG
>JACPYL010000011.1 GCA_016196065.1 Acidobacteriota bacterium
CAGAATGTCCAATCGATCTCGCAACGAGAGGCCGCCAGGCCGTGCCTTCTCCAGCCAAGCGAAGATGTAGCGCAGAGCAGCCACGAGGAAGATGCCGCACCCGCAAGACGGATCGAGGATTCGCCGCTGTAGAGCTTGGTCCGGGGACAGCGCGGCAGATAACATGGAATCTCTCCTTGTGGATTTTCCCCCAAACCCGTCTGGCAGAGACTTGTGTACAAAAATACTACCAACTATTCAGCTGCCTACCCCTTTTTGCCGGTCGGAAGGTTTTGTCCTTGACCGTCGCCGGTCGCAGCAGGACAATAACTAAGGAACCCCGGCGAAATAACTTCCCGATTTCAGGAAGGTAGTGCACGGTAGTTCCATTTGGGAAGAAAGTCGTCGAAGATAATCCTCATGGTTTCCTTGAAGCCTTTGGCGACTTTCTTTCCGGTAGCATAGACCTTGTCCAGAATGTTGACCACCGCTTTCAGGCCGGTCGTCGTTGTCGTCTTCGCCATGTAATGGCGAACTTGTTCGACGGTTTGCAGGATGATGCCCTGACACGCGCGGGTCACGTGGGGGAACAAGCGATGCTCGATCGGATTGTACTTGGAGGTGTACGGCGGATAGTGAGCCACGCGAATCTCGAAGCCGATGCGTTGCGCGAGATTTTGCAGTGCTTCCTTGAAGACATAACGTGACGCACTGTTGCTGCCGCCGCCATCGCACAAGAGCAACAGCGACTTCGCGTGCGGATATTGAAACTGGCCCACGTCCTGCCACCATTGCCAGATACTGTCGCAGGCAAACTCGCTGGTGTCATGGCTGGTGCCGAGGTTGAGATAGCCCGAGTTGCGTTTGAGATCGTACAGGCCATGCGGGATGACGACGCCGGTGCCGAAGCTGGGGAAATCATGATCCCAAACCTGCTGCGTGTGTTGCACGTAGAGTTGGCCATCGCGATAGAAAAGGCCCATTAATTCGCGTTTTTTCGTATCGATGCTCATGAGCGGGTCGAGGGAATCCAGGTAACGGGCTTTCAGTTTGGCGATGTTTTCGAACTGGGCGTTGCGATCCTTGTGCTGTCCCATGCTCAGGTTCTTGAAGGCTTGGCGTCGGCCGATGTCGTGAAGATCGAGGAGTTGTTGCACGATTTTGGGGCTGGCCGGCGTTCCTTGTTCTTCCAGGCGGCGGGAAATTTCTTCCTTGGAGAGATTGGTCCAAAGGGAATCGGCCTGCATGGGATCGCCGGCCGTGTGATCTTTGAGGACAGTCTGGAAATTGGCATCGACTTGGGGTTGGGTGTCGATCAGTCGTTTGCGTCCACCCCTTTTTTTCGGCATCGTTCGGGAGGAACGTCCGGTAGGTCGTAAAGATCGCGTTGGCCTTGGCGAATAGTCTTGGGATCACAACCAAGCAAGGCCGCGAGGTATTCGACGCCGCCGTGCCCGAGTTTGGCCGCCTCGGCCGCGGCATAGCGGCGGCGGTCTTTCTCCCGCAAGGAGTGGTACATGGTTTTGACGACGTGTTCGACTTCCGGTGTAAAAGGCATGATATCTCGTCCTTGAGAAAGTCGGCGACAGAAACATCCGTTGTTTCAAGTCGCTGATCATACCATACCGCCAGGAAATCGGGAAGTTATTTCGCCGGGGTTCCTAAGTGGCGCGGGGGATTAGGTTCCCCATTCCCCGCGCCATTTTCTGCCTTTTCCTAACCAAGCCTGCTACGGCACAAACCATAGAAGGAAATTTCCATGTACTATCTCATCGCTTTGGCGGTTATCATTGCTCTCCAACGAGAGGCCGAACATGAGGCTGAATGGCGGCAATATTGCAGCGACAGGCGCATGCCGCCGCATGGTTCAATTCACAAAACCACGATGTTCTTTCTCGACCACAGCGCCGCCATCAATGCCATCCCGCTCGGCAAACCGGACAGGCCCAATTGGAAGGCCTACCCATTCTTCCCCGGGTTGAATGGTTATCATCGGC